>JBIPMO010000031.1:0-16420 GCA_044369085.1 Phycisphaerales bacterium | reverse complement strand
ACTGCACGGAGGAACATCCATGTTTACCGCCACCAACTTAGTGCGCGCCGCGATCGTTGCATCGACCATGATCAGCGCCTCGGCGGGCGCGCAGGTGCTGCTTGACGAACACTTCGGCGACTCCGCAGGCATCGCGAGCTGGACCGCAGTCCGCGGCGAACTCAGCGTCGTGAACGGCTGGATGCGCCAGACCTACACCCCCATGCTCGAGCAGGAGACGGGGTACAGCGTGTACGCCGACGGCAACCAGGCCTGGACCGATTACGTCGTTCACGCCCGCCTTCAGGGCGTGAACGATGGTTCAGGGCTCGATCGGGCCGTGCTCCTCTTCAGGACCAGCAACGTCGAGAACGCGCCGATCGGCTTCGGCCCCGCGGCGACGCTCTACTGGATCGAGATCGTCGGCGTCAACGACTCGACCGTCGCGCCGACGGTCTATCTGGGCCGCTCCGTGAACGGCGCAGCCGAGAACCTCCAGATCGTTCCGCTGAGCCCGCCCGCGAGCGACCAGCCCAACGAACTCGTGGTGTACTGTGAAGGAACCCGGATCCGCGCCTACGTCAACGGCGTCCTGCACATCAACTACAACGACGCGCTCGGGATTCCCGGCCCGCTCTTCGGAGGTGTCGGGGTCAGCAGCCCGCAGTACGCCACATCGGAGTTCGATGACATCATTGTGACCGCGCTGCCGAGCGCCTGCAACGGCGATGCGGATCGCAGCCGGGCTGTGGACTTTGCCGACATCACCGCGGTTCTCGCCAACTTTGGCACGACCTGCCCGTAGTTTGACACACCGTGATCTGTTCCAGAGGAACCGGTGAACCGCCGGTTCCTCTGTTCGTTGGAACGATGTGGCCGATGTGCTTGCGCCGGGTTCAGCGCAGATACACCCAGGCCCACAGCACGGCGTGCAGAGCGACAGTTACCCACAGCGTGATCAGAAACGCGAGCTTGCGGTTCTTGTGGCGCAGCCAGCGCACCGCGACGAGCGCGCCGGGCCACCCCCCGAGCAGCGCGAGGATGTGCAGCGTCGCCTCGGGCACGCGCCAGCGGCCACCACGGGCTCGGCGCTTGTCCATCCAGTAGAACCCGAAGGTCACGGCGCTCATGATCGCGTACACGGCGAGCGCGGTGTAGAGAAACGATGCTCTCATCGGGATGGCAACCTCCGTTGATGCTCGATGCCTTCCGGGCGTCGGGCGAGCGCGAGTATCCCATCCGCCCCGCCCTCACGCGGGCGAGCCCGATCCGTCGATGCTCACCTGCCAGAGCATCCGCGGCACCGGCAGCCCCAGCAGATGGAAGCGCAGCATCATCAGAGCGATGCGAGCAGAACGCCCGCGGATGTCGTTGCGGTCGCCGGTCACCAGGAAGCGGCGCGTCTCCACCGAGTACGGGCTCTCCCCCGCCGCCTGCGCGAGTTCCTCGCGGCGGATCGGTGTGCGCGAGGCGCGAGCGATGAAGACCGTTCCGACGGGCTTGGACTCGCTCCCGCCGCTTGGCCCGGCGATGCCGGTGATCGCCAGCGCGTGATGGGCGGGCCCGGCGTGGCGCAAAGCGCCGCGAGCCATCGCCATCGCGACGGGCTGCGACACCGCGCCGTGCTTCTCGATCAGGTCGCTCGGCACGCCGACCTCGATGGTCTTCATCTCGTTGGCGTACGTGATCCAGCCGCCCATGAAGGCATCGGAGGAGCCCGAGACCCCGGTGAGCAGCCCGCCCAACCCGCCGCCCGTGCATGATTCGGCGACCACGAGCCGTTCGCGGCGCTCGCGCAGCATCTCAAGCACCACGCCCTCGATCGTCTGCTCGCCGTCGCCGAAAAGAAAGGGCCCGGCCAGATCGCGGCACTCTCGCTCGGTCGCCGCCAGCGCGGTCGGGCCCAGCGTCGCGTCACCTTCGTAGCGGATGCGGATCGAGACCACCCCGCCGCTCGCCGTGGTGCCCACGAGCGGGTTGCGGGCCCGGTCCATCAGCGGCCCGAGCCGCTTGGCGAGATCGCCCTCGCCGATGCCCAGGCAGTGCAGCACACTGGTCATGACCGCTCGCGAAGGGTCGGTGTGCAGTCGGGGGACGATGAACGAATCGAACATCGGCCTCATCTCCCCGGGCGGGCCGGGCAGACAGAAGATGTCGCAGCCGCGCGACGCGATGTGCCCATGGATCCCCGGCGCGGTCCCGTTTGGGTTGTCGATCATCACCGCCGATGCGGGGCGCAGCGCCTGCACCCGCTGGTTGTCGCTCATCGCTCGGCCGCGCCGCTCCATGATCGTTCGGATCTGCGCGAGGGCCCGACCATCCTCGACCAGGTTTTCCTTCATCACCGCGGCCAGGGCCTGGCGTGTCAGATCATCCGCCGTGGGGCCGAGCCCGCCGGTGCAGATGATCAGCGGGTGCTCGGCCGCGAGGCGCTCGAACGCCGCGATGTTCTGGGCCAGGTCATCCGCGAGCGTGATGTGCTCGCGCACCACCACCCCGCGGTCCACGAGCGACCGGCTGATCCACTGCGAGTTGGTGTCGAGCTTCTGCCCGAGGGTGAGTTCATCCCCGATCGAGACCACGGCCGCGGTGCGATGAATCGCCTGTTCCATGATTCAACCATAGTGCGTCGAGGGCATGCTTACCACAGAGGCGCAGAGGCTCAGAGAGAAAGCATCTCTGGTTAAGTCGCGCTGCGGGCCGAAGATGAAGCTCCGCCGAGCGCCATCCAGTGAGTTCTTCTCTCGGAGCCTCCGCGCCTCCGTGGCGAATCCTCAGTGGCAGACCTTGACGCCGCGCTTTTCGAGGTACTGCTGGTGGTAATCCTCAGCGGCATGGAACTTCGTGTACACGGCGATCTCGGTCACAATGGGCTTGCCGTTCCACTTGCCCGAATCGGCCACCGCCTGCTTGCTCTTCTCCGCCGCGGCTTTCTGCGCATCGTCGTGGAAGAAGATCACCGATCGGTACTGCGATCCGTAGTCGGGGCCCTGACGGTTGAGCGTCGTTGGGTTGTGGTTGTCCCAGAAGACCTGGAGCAGCGCCTCGTACGATGTCTTGGTCGGGTCGAACTGGACCTGCACCACCTCGGCGTGGCCGGTGGTATCAGAGCAGACCTGCTTGTATGTCGGCTCGGGGGTGTTGCCGCCCGCGTAACCGACGCCAGTTGTGATCACGCCCGCGGTTTCGCGGAAGCGCTGCTCGACGCCCCAGAAGCAGCCGGCGCCGAAGGTGGCGTACTGCAGCTTGACATCGGCGGAGACGGGCTGACCGGTCCAGGTGAGTTTGCTGTCCATGGTGGGGTTCTTCGGTGGGTCCTTGGGGGGCTCGTTGGCAGCCGGCGGTGCCGCCGCGGGCTCGCCCGCGAGCGCGAGGTACGAGAGCGGGGCGATGCACGTCAGTGTGAGCACGATGCCGGAGATGATCCGTTTCATTGGGTGTGTCCTGCGAGCGTGAACCGCGATGCAAACCAGCGCGACCGGAAGCCTATTCCTGACGCGACAGCCCTTGGATGCCGCGATCACCCCTTGGGTTTCGTTCGGGCTCGTTCGACGGATTCCGCCTCTTCCCGCGACACCCGGGCCGCCGCGGCGAGGTCCGCATCATCGATGCCGCTCGCGAACTCTCGCTCGGCTTCCTCCGCCGCGGCCTTGCCCGGCGCCACGGCGACCAGCCCTAGCAGCGCCAGCCCGACCGCGAAGAACGCCGCCACCACGCCCATCGCGGCCCCTTGCCCGAAGCGTGCGAACATCTCGCCGTAGAGCGGCGGGCCGATCACCGATGCAAGCTTGTACGCCAGCCCCCACATCCCGAAGAACTCGGCGGTCTTGTGCGCCGGCGTGAACACGCCCACCAGCGCTCGGCTCGCGTTCCCCGTGAGCCCGAGCCCGAAACCAACGCCCGCGCCCACCAGCCAGATCGGCCACGTCGCGGCCCCCGAACCCGCCGCGGGCATGAACGCCGCGCCCACCGCCGTGGCGATCCACACAACCAGCGACAGCCCGACCACGCCGCGCTGCCCGAAGCGTCGCTGCCAGAACCCCGTTGATGCCGACCCCACCCCGGCGATGAGCGACAACACCCAGCAGAACACCAGGAAGATCGCGCCCGCGCCAAGGTACTGGAACGCGAGCTCGCCGCTGAACGCGATGATCGTGCTCATCCCGCAGGAGTAGACGAAGAACGCCAGCAGGAACTTCGCGAGCTCGCGGTAGCGCGGGATCTGCCGGGCCGTCTCGGCGACACGCGAGAACCCGATCGTCAGCACCGTCTGCCCGGGGGGCAACGGCTCGGGCTGCTTGCGCTCCTCAAGGAAGAGCATCGTCGGCAGCGCGTTCGCGAAAAACCACACTCCGGCGAACGCGAACAACAGGCTGAACCCCATATCCCCGGTCCCAGCCACCGCCACGATCACCCCCGCGATCGGGAGCACCATCATCGCCCCGAGGTACCCCATCGTCCAGCCGATCGCCGAGACGCGGCTCATCGTCTCGCGCGTCGCGACCTCGGGCAGGAACGCCGCGAGGAAGTTCTCCCCGCCCATGAACATCACGTTGGCGAGCACGAACACGCCGAACGCCAACCAGTGGTCCCCCTTGCCCGTGAACGCCAGCGCGATGGTGAGCGATGCACACCCCAGCCCCATCCACACCAGCCAGCGCTTCTTCTTCCCTCCAAAGTCGGCCACCGCCCCGAGCACCGGCCCGAGCACCACGATCACGAGCGAAGAGAGCCCGATCGCCCAGCCCCACATCCGCTTGCCCGTGTCGGCATCCGGCGCGATCGTGTTCTGGAAGTAGATCGCGAAGAAGAGCGTCACGATCAGCAGCGTGAACGACTGGTTCGCCAGGTCATACATCCCCCAGGCCCAGACCTGCTTGGCGTTCGGCAAGCCCTTGAAGGGGTTCAGGCGCATGCGGCGGAGCGTATCAGGGCCACCCCGCCCCGTAATGACAAAGCCCGCCCGTGCGTACTTCGCACGGGCGGGCAGAGGAGCAACGAGTTGTCACGGCACGTCGGCGAGCGATCCGTCGGATCACGCCCGGCGACGACGCAGCACCGCGGCAGCGCCGACCAGCCCGACCATCGCCGCGCCGGGGGCCGGCACGGTGTTCAGGTTGGTCCCGTCGAACCACCCCTCGCCGCCCGTCGCGATGTTCGTGATGGTGCCCGAAGGCCCGTAGGTCACATCGAACTGACGGAAGGTGTGCAGCCACAGCCCGAGCTTAGCGCCGAACCCGATCCCGTAGTAGGGGTCGACGGGGTCGGGGTAGAGCGGGGTGCGGTCGATCAGGTCGGTCGCGTCGATGTCAAAGAAGATCGTGCGCTTGCCGCCCGCGTCGATCACGCCCGCGTTGAGCACCCAGGAGGCACGATCAAGCGTGTTCTTGATCACGTCGGCGGCCTGGTTGCCCGAGGTCACGCCGTCGCCATCGTAGTACGACGAGATCGAGTTCTGGCCGTTGTAGCCATAAGCGGTCAGCGCCACGTTCCCCGGGTTGCGGGCGTCGACGTAGAGCAGGGCCAGCTCGCCCGCGTGTCCCTTGGGGTTCGGGCCGTTGTTCAGAGCCAGAAAGAACCCGTTGGTGACCTGGTTGGAGAAGGTCATCGACCACTCCAGCCGATCGGTCACATCGTTGAAGGTCGCGGTGATCGATTCGAACACCCCGCCGGCATCGTTGAGCCCGCTGGTCCCGGGGCCGCCGCGGTCCCAGTCCCAGTGATAGATCGCACCAGAAGCGGACGACGACGCCACGGCCGCGAGCGCGGCGACACAGAACAGATGACGCATTTCTTCGTACTCCCTCAAATCCCATGGGTCGATCGGCGGGCACACAGAAACCGATGATGCCCACAAGAGGGTACATCGAAATCGATGACAGACCAGCCAATGAGCGTAAAAACTGCGCGATTCAACAAACCTGAACGGTCATAGTCCAAATAAAATCCGAACAATCGATCAGGCTCGGCCGAAGAGCTTGTCCAGATCCCCTAGGGTCACGCGGATTGTCGTCGGTCGTCCGTGCGGGCAGTTGCTGGCGCGGTCGATCCCCTCGCGCAGGCGCAGGATCTCGGCGACATCCGTCTCCGACAGCGCATCGCCCGCCTTGATGGCCGCCTTGCACGCCATCATGTCGAGGATGTCGTGGAGCAGGTCTTCGGAGATTGACTGCACGTTCGCGAGCTCGCCGCCCTCGGCGACCCAACGCTGGGATTCGGCACGCTCCAGCAGTTCCGCGACGAACGCGGCGGGATCCACGCGCTTGTCGAACAGGAAAGTCGGGAACGCGTGGACCGCGACTTGGCGCGGACCGATGGGCTCGGCCACCACACCCAGACGATCGAGCAGGGGCGCGAGCGGCCCGAGCAGCTCCATGCGCTGCGGTTCGACCGCGGCGACGGCGGGCATCAGCAGCCGCTGGCTCTCGAGATTTCCCGCTGCCAGCCGCTCCTTCAGCCGCTCGAACATGATCCGCTCGTGCAGCGCGTGCTGGTCGATGATCAGCACCCCTTGCTCATCCTGGGTCACCAGATACGAGTTGTGCACCTGAAGGACGCGCTGGGCGGGCATCGGTCGTGGCAGCGAATCGGCGTGACCGGGCGCTGCGGGCAGCGGTGGCGCGATGGCGGGCTCGCGATGTGCCGCGACGCCGTCGCGAACGCCCGTGTAGTCGAACGCGCCGGTCGCGGGCGGACGCTTGAAGTAGTCAACAAAGCGATCCGAAAGGGCCTGCGGCGACCCCGGCTGTCCCGGGCCGGCATTCGCCTCTGGCCCGGCCAAGCCGCGCGGCGCCACCGCGCCCCATGACGGCGCGACCTGCGGCGTGACATCGGCCTCGCGCAGCGCATCCCGCACCGCGCGGTACACGGCGGCGTGGATCATCCCGCTGTCTCGGAAGCGGACCTCGGCCTTGGCGGGGTGCACGTTCACATCCACCGCCCCGGGGTCCATCACGATCATGAGCAGCGCTGCAGGGTGGCGGGAGGGCTCGATCAGCCCGCGGAAACCCTCGCGCAGCGCGTGCGTGATCGTCTTGTCGCGGATCGGTCGCCCGTTGACGAACACGTGCTGTGCCGCGGTGGTCGGCTTGGCCAGGCCCGGCCGCCCGACGAGCCCCCAGAGCGACATCCCCCGCGCATCGTCGAAGTGGTCGGCGTGGACCTGGATGTACTGGCTCTCCATCTCGCGGCCAAGCACGGCCATGGCCCGGTCACGAGGCCCCTGCCCGGCGGGCAGGTCGAGCGACTTCTTTCCATCGATGATCAGCGTGAAACCCACGTGCGGGTGCGACAAAGCCAGCGCGCGCACGACGCCTTCGCAGTGCCCCTGCTCGGTGCCGATGGTCCGCAGGAACTTCCGCCGGGCCGGGGTGTTGAAGAACAAGTTGCGCACGGCGACCGATGTGCCCACCGGCCCCGCCTCGGGACGCACGGGCTTCACATCGCCGCCCGCCGCCTCCACGATGCTCGCCGCCGCGTCGGTCGCGGTTCGCGACCGGATCGCGAGCCGCGCGACCGATGCGATCGAGGCCAGCGCCTCGCCGCGGAACCCAAGGGTCATGACGCGGTCGAGGTCGGCCGTCCCGGAGATCTTGCTCGTCGCGTGCTCGACCAGCGCCATCGGCAGCTGGTCCGCCCGCATGCCGTGGCCGTTGTCCGAGACGCGCACCAGTTCGACCCCGCCCTGCTCGAGTTCGACGGTGATCGAAGTCGCCCCGGCATCCAGAGCGTTATCGACCAGCTCCTTGACCACCGAGGCCGGGCGCTCCACGACCTCCCCCGCCGCGATCTGGGCCGCGACCAGGGCAGGGAGCAACCGGATCTCTGGAATCACCGCCCCCGAGGGCGCGGCGGTCAGCAACGTCATGCCATGAGTTTACGGACGCCAGCCACGACGCGGCGCGCTGTCGCTTGCGGTGCACAGAACAGAAAAACAACACCGCCCGCGAGCATCGTTCTCGCGGGCGGGTCGTGGCTCCGTTCGGTGTTTGCGGCCTTCACCTGCAACAAACTTGGGGTGGCTTGCCCTCTTACTCGTCTTGCAACAGACACCAACGCCCCGGCCTGACGCCGAAGGAGCACAAAGACTGTCCCCTCCACGACCCCGCGACGGATTTCCCGTCAAGAGCGCGGCGAGCGATCGGGGCCTGCAAATGGCAAGCACGAGCCAGCTTCCAACGCTGCAACACGTCGGGACCCTGAGGGAGGGCCTGGCCAGAAGCGTACCGTGGGCTGAGCACGCCGATTCTCACTCTCCAACCGAGTTGTTGGTCTGCGCCGTCCCCTGTGCATGGACGATCACCGACTCACCAACCAACATACCCGATGACGAACAGATGGCAAGCGCCATTCCGCACGTCGAATGCTGATTCGTGAAGTTCTTCCGGTGCAAACCCTTATCGGTCGCCCGGGGGTGATTCCCGGGCGTCGGGCCGCCAACAACCACCCCGCGGTTCGGCTTTGGGGAGGGCTCGCGAGCCGTGTTTGGTGCCCGGAGTTGCCCGCGACCCGCCCTTGGTCGGAGGTCGGGCGGGCCTTCGCTGGCATTCCAAGGACGATCGCACCGCGTTTGCGCGCGCACCCGGTGTGACCGTCCGCCGCAACCCGCGGCTCCCGCCTGATCTTTCTTTCTCCATATTCACACCCTGCCCGATCGGCGTGCTGATGCGAGCGGCCGACCGCTTCCGCGCGCGCATCCTCGGGCGGCGGCCCCTCTGTGTCGGCGTGCTCATCGTGAGCCCGCCGATGGCGGGCGGCGGTCGCGGGCTCCACCACGCGACACCGCTCGCCGCCGCGTTCCCCACGCCCACCCGGTCGCGCCCGCAAGCAGCGGGGGGCCCGGCACGGAGCAAGTCATGGCCCTGGACCTCTCACCCTTCGCCGATGCGGGTCTCGACCGCGCGACCCTCGAAGCCCTCATGGGCGAGCACGACCACCAGGTGCGGCCCGGGCTTGAGCGCCTCTGGTCGTACTACCGCAACCCGCAGACCCCGGCCGCGCCGGCGTGGGCAGCGCCCGCCGGGAGGTCGACGATGGGCGAGGTCCAGGGCCGCTCCTATCGACTGGCCCAGGAACGCGGGCTGCCCGCTCGCCTCACCAACCCGCCCGCCGGCACAGGCGCATCACGCGAGACCGTGATCGAGAACGACATCGCCTGGCGCATCGATGCGCTCGTCGATATGGCGTTCGGCCGGCCCGTGCGCATCGAGAGCACCGCCGCCGATGAACCCACGCGCACGCTCGCCAATGCCGCTCTCGACGCCGCGTGGTCCGCCGCGGGCGGGCAGCCCTTCCTGCAGGACATGGCTCTGCTCGGGATGGTCCACGGCTTCGTCGACCTGGTGCTCCGAGCGGACATCGCCGATCTCCGTTCGCGGGCCGCGGCGAGCGATGACATCGAATCGGTCCGCGCCGCCGCCTCCGCGCTCCGCATCGAACTGGTCGAGGCCCCGCGGGCCCTGCCCGTGCTCTCGCAGTCCGACTACCGCACGCTCACCGCCTACATCATCCGCACACCAAGGCGCGAGCGCGGCAACCCCGCCGATCCCGCCGCCGAATCGCTCATTGATCGCGTCCTCCGACGCGTGCGCCCGACCGATGCTCCGCTCGCCCGGTCGGCCGCGCTCGCGGAGACCATCGAGATCATGTCCGCGGGCCACCGCCGCGTGTTCGCGGGCGAACGCCGGGTCGTCGACGAGCCCAACCCGCTCGGCGTCCTCCCCGTGGTGCACATCCAGAACGCCAGCCAGCCCTTCCGCTACGAGGGGCTGTCGGATGTCGAGCCGCTCATCCCGCTGCAGGATGAGCTCAACACGCGCCTCTCCGACCGCGCCCACCGCGTCACGCTCCAATCCTTCAACATGTACCTCGCCAAGGGGCTCGACGGCCTGGCCGCATCGCCCATCGGCGGCAGTTCCCTCCGCGTCGCGCCGGGCCAGGTCTGGCTGACCGACAACCCCGATGCCGAGATCAAGGCCTTCGGCGGCGACGGGCAGTCTCCCTCTGAAGACCGCCACATCGATGAGCTGCGCGAGGCCCTCGACAAGACCAGCGCTGTCTCTCCCGTCGTCATCGGCGTCATCCGCGAACGCCTGGGCCATCTCTCCTCTGAGAACGCGCTGCGCATCACCCTCATGGGTGTGCTCAGCAAGACCGCTCGCCGCAGGCTGTCGTACGGAGAAGGGCTCGAGCGGATGTCGCGTCTGGTGCTCAGCGCCCTCGACACCGCGGGCATCCTCCGCACCAGCGAGTCCCAGCGCGGCATCCGCGTCGTGTGGCCCGACCCGCTCGCCACCGATGAACGCACCCGGCTCTCCGCAGCGCTGATGAAGCGCGACCTGGGAGTGCCCGCCGAAAAGATCCTCAAGGAACTGGGCTACGCCTGAGCCCGCCCGCTCCCCCTCGCGCTCCCGCTCCGCGCCACCAGAGGCCGCGATCCCACACCCCATCACACAAGGATCCCACCATGCCCGATGAAAGCGCCCCACCGATCACCGAAGAAGAATCCTTCATCCCGCCCGGCGGTCAAGGCCCGGGCGGCGGCCCGGCACCCTCCGCCACCGCGCTGGCGGACGATGCCTTCACCGCCGTCACCGATGATGAAGAGAAGCGATGCCCGGGCCTGCGCGCCTGGATCGCCGAGGCCGCCCGCCTCCGAGCCGCCGCGCAGCAGGCAGATGCACGCATCCGCGAGCTCGAAGAGAACGCCGCGACCCTCACCGACCAGCTCGCACAGGCCCGCGAAGCGATCGATCATGTCGAGAAGCGCCACCAGATCGACATGATGCTCGTTGAATCAGACACCATCGACATCGAGAGCGCCCGCCTGCTCGCCGAGCTCGCGGTGCAGCAGATGCCCGGCAAGGACATCCGAGCGGTCATCGATGATCTCCGCCGCCGCAAGCCCGCGCTCTTCCGGGCTCGCCCGCCCGCCCCATCGACGCCCGGCCCCATGAGCCCCGCCCCCCGCAGCTCACCGAGCGAATCGCTTCTGGAAAGCGCCGCCGAAGAGGCCGCCACCACCGGCGACCGCAACGCGCTGCTCCGCTACCTCCGAGCACGACGCGGAGGGTGAGGTAGTCGGGTTTCGGGATTGGGGTTTCGGGTTTCGGGTGAAGACAACAAGCACCCATCCCACCCCCAACCCTTCCGACCCCAAACCCGAAACCCCAGACCCCAAACCCGACTCCCGATCCTCCCCCCGCACGGTGGAGACCAACACGAAAGGACAGCAAGCCCATGCCCTTCACCGGCAAAGCGACCTTCACCGCTGGCGCAACCCTTCCCGAGATCGCCGAGGACATCAGCGACATCATCGGTCTGGTCAGCCCCTACGAGACTCCGCTCCTGGACCACCTGGGTCAGGCGCGAACCCCAGCCCGCTCCACCGTGCACGAGTGGATCGAGGACACGCTCCTCCCCAACACCGATCAGGTGAACCAGACCACATTCACCCCGGGCCCCACCACCGCAACCGCCATCACCGTCGACAACGGCTCGCGCTTCCGCATCGGCGACCAGGTGCGCCCCAAGAACGGCCCGGAGGTCATGCTCGTCACCGGCATCGCAGGCAACGTGCTGACCGTCACCCGAGCCTACGGCGGCACATCGCCCGTCGGTCTGGCCGACAACATGCTCCTGACCATCCTGGGCAACGCCGCGCTCGAAGGCGATGACCGACCCGCGACGCGCTTCACCAATCGAATCCGCAAGAGCAACTACTGCCAGATCTTCACCGCCGCGGTTGAGGTCTCCGGATCGCAGCAGGCCGCGAGCACCATCGGCATCCGCGATGAACTTGATTACCAGAAGCAAGAGCGCATCCGCGAGCTGCTGCGCGACCTCGAATACTGCGTCCTCAACGGTGTCTCCGCCGCCACCAACCCCGAGGGCTCCGCCACCGTCCGCCGGACCATGCGCGGCATCCTCCGCCACATCTCCACCCACACCTACACCGTCAACGACACCGTCATCGGGCCCGGCGCGGGCGCCGGATCGGATCTGCTCAACGAGGATGTCATCAACGCCGCCCTCCGCGCTGTGTGGGATGTCAGCCAGGCCCGCATCGACACCATCGTCGTCGGCGGCTTCCAGAAGCGGCGCATCAACTCGTTCATCGGCGACCGCGGCTACGCCCCCAAGGACACCAAGTTCAAGGAGATGGTCAGCATCTACGAGTCGGATTTCGGTATCTGCCGCGTCGTCCTCTCGCGAGCCATGCCCGCCGATCAGGCCCTGCTGCTGGATTCCTCGCGCATCCAGGTCATGCCGCTCGCGGGCCGGTCGTTCCACTACAAGCCGCTCGCCTCCAGCGGCGACAGCGAGGTCGGCCAGGTCATCGGCGAGTACACCCTCGAGATGAAGAACGAGAACGCCCACTGCCTCATCAAGGGCCTCGCCACTTCGTAACCACCCAGCCGTCTCTCCTCCCGTGCGCTCCGCCGCCGGCGCGTCGCCGTCGGCGGGGTTTCCCTCGCGGGTCTCGGGTGAATCACACCTGCACACCACAGCCCACCCGAAACCCCAAACCCGAAACCCCAAACCCGATTCCCCAACCCCAACCCAACGAGCACCCCCATGTTCGCCAACGACCGCGACCTCATCATTCTTGAACCCCGCCTCTTCTTCGATGTCCTCTGGACGGCCCAGCGCCTCGTCGATTCCGCGACGGGCGGCGCCATCAACGCCGCGGGCGACACCCTCACCATCACCGCGGGCAACCTCATCAACCTCAACATCACCGGGGGCATGATCGCCCTCGTCGCGGGCTCACCGCTCGAAGTGATCGATCGCATCGACGCGACCAACCTCCGCATCTCGCGTCTCCGAGCCGCCGAGTCCGATGCCCTCATCCCCGCCGCTCAGGGCTCGGCTCTCAAGGTCACCATCCACACCTTCCGCCCGCAGGTGCAGGTCATCCACGATCAGCTCCTCCGCTCCTTCGGCATCGAGCCGGCGATCAGCCAGTCACCGGGCGGCACGCCCGAGCCCCAGCCCGCGAGCGATTCGCTCACCGAATCCGCCATCACCAACCCCCGCGCCTTCAGCCTCGCCGAGGCTCTGGGCACGCTGCACCTGGTCTACACCTCGGCCGCCGCGGTCGTCGGTGGTGATTCTCCGATGTGGGCCAAGGCTCTCATGTACCGCGACCGCTATGCCGCCGAACGCCGCCGCATCGTCGCCGAGATCGACCTCAACAACGATGGCGAGCCCGACACCACCCGCCGAACCAACATCTTCCAGTTCACCCGCGCCTGAGACAACACGCACCACCACCACGCGCGCCAACGGCCCGCTTCACTCGATGGCTTGATGGCTTGATGGCTCGATGCCTTTCCTGGTCCCCGATCCCCGGTCCCCGGTCCCTGATCCCTGATCCCCGATCCCTTCCCACACCCATGCTCTTCCTCAACCCCGACAAAGTCACCCTCGGCACGCTCGAACTCTCGAACGTGATCTTCCTCGCCGTTGATCGTTCAGCGCGCCGCAGCGCCCTGGAGTGGACCGACCTTGGCCCGCATCTGGGCTTCGCCGATGTGCCCGAGCAGAGAGTCGACCTCACCATCGTTCGGCGCGTGACGAGCACCGAGACCGCCGCGCCGCGGCCGGGCGACTCGCTGGCGCTCTCGCTCCGCGCTGCCCCCGGCGCTTCGGCCGCGAACATCCTGCAGGTTAGCGCGAGCATCGTCATCACCGCCGTCGAGCATTCCTATTCCGCGGCCGGCAAGGCCACCCAGACCATCCGCGCCCTGTGCATCTCGGCCACCGGCGCTGCCGACCCCATCACCGAGACCATCACCCAAGGAGAAGCCTGATGGCCAGCACCTTCGCCGGCTTGTCGCTCTTCAACTCGGGCCCGCACCGCTTCGCCCTCGCTCGGTGCGGGCGGCTGGTGCGCGGCCCCTTCGAGACCCCGCTCGACCTCCCGAACTCCACCGATGAGGGCCGTGCCATCGAGCTCCGCATCCAGCAGTTCGGCCGCCTCATCGCCGCCAACAGCGCCGACCTGTGGACACTCATCGAGGCCATCCGCGCCGAGGCCGAGGCCCGCCGAACGGGAACCCTCATCGACCACAACGGCAAGCAGTGGACCGCCATCTCGCTGGTCACTTTCGAGCCAGCGCGCCGCATCGATCGAGGCCGCGTGTTCAGCGTCTCGTACCGCTGCTCGTACCTGAAGTTCTGAGGCATCAACCACAGAGGCACAGAGAGCGGCACTGTGCTGAAAGCCCCTGCAGGCAAAGACCCTCCCTTTAGCACCCAGCGCCACCAACGATCCCCCTCTGTGTCTCTGTGCCTCGGTGGTAATCGCCCATGGAACCAGAACTCCTCGCCACCCTCACCCAGTTCGGCACCGCGGGCCTCATCGCCTGGATGTGGCTCGTCGAGCGCCGAGCCGCTGCCGACCGCGAGCGGCAGCTCTCCTCCGCGCACGAGCGCCTGCTCGAACAGCGCACCCAGCTCGATGCCCTTCTCGCCGTGATCGCCGACAACACCAAGGCCGTCACCGCCATCGAAGCGGGCATCCGCGCTCTCGCCACGATGCTGCACGAAAGGCGCTGACAAGGCCGCGGCCGCGCTCACTCCGCCATGAGCGCCGCCCGCGCCTCCGCGAGCGCCCGCTTCTTCGCCGGGTCGATCACCGGGAACTCCAGCCCCAACGATCCCAGCGCATCCACCACCGCCGCCACCACCACCAGGTGGGTGAACCACTTGTTGTCCGCGGGCACCACGTACCACGGCGCTTCCTCGCTCGCCGTCGCGGCGATCGCTTCCGCGTAGCACTTCTGGTACTCGTCCCAGTGCCCGCGTTCGGCGACATCCGCCGGCGAGAACTTCCAGTTCTTCTGCGGGTGATCCAGCCGATCGATGAACCGCTTCTTCTGCTCCTCCTTCGAAACGTGCAGGAAGAACTTCCGCACGATCGTCCCCTGGCGCGTCAGGTACTTCTCGAAGCGCCGGATGTCCTTGAACCGGTCCTTCCAGATGTCATCGCCAACCACCGGTGCGGGCAGCTTCTGCCGCGCCAGCAGCTGGGGGTGCACCCGCACAACGAGCACCTCCTCGTAGTACGACCGGTTGAAGATCCCGATCCGCCCCCGCTCGGGCATCCGCTGCGCGTAGCGCCACAGATAATCGTGGTCGAGGTCCTCCTCTGATGGGACCTTGAACGAGTACACCTGGCACCCCTGCGGGTTCACCCCCGACATCACATGCTTGATCGTCCCGTCTTTGCCCGCCGCATCCATCGCCTGGAACACCAGCAGCAACGACCACCGGTCCGCCGCGTAGAGCCTCTCCTGCAGCTCGGCAAGAAACCCGACACCCGCCTGGAGCATCTCCTTCGCCGCGGGCTTGTCCTCGCCGCCCAGGTGCATCGTGTCCGCTGGATCGAAGTCCTTGAGCCGGAACTTCTCCCCATCGGTCACGCGGAACGGCGCGCTGAACTTCCGCGACCGCTCGAGCGCTTCTGAGATATCCATGATTCCCCGCCTTTCCCCGCCCGTCAGAACCGGATCACCACCGCCCCGAACAGCCCCGCGAGCGACGCATCAAACTCGCCGCGGCCCGGCCCGTCCCCGTCCTCGAGGTCCTGCTGCAGATGACGGAACCCGATCTCGATCCCGATGTTCTCCAGAGCCATCCAGAAGAACGACACCGTGATGTCCCACGAGAACGCTTCTTCCGAATCGCTCGGCAGCCACCCCACATCCCCCGCCACCGACAAGCCCAGCCGGTGCGGCAGGTCCAGCGTCATCCGGGCCCCGAGCGTGGGCATCCCCCACACGTTGTCGAGCGACGACCCGCCCCCGCCGCCCGACGGAGCGATGCTCATGTCGACCGATGTCACCCGCGCGCCGCCCGTCACCGCGAACGCCAGGCGAACTTCATCGGTCGGGTTGTCGATCACCGCGGGCAGCTCCCACCCCACCGTCGCATCGAACGAGTAGACCTCGATGTCGTTCTCGACCCGCGTCCCGGCGGCGATCCCTGCGCCATCGAGCGTGAACGCGCTGCCCGCCCGCCCGCTGTCCTCGTTCGAGAAGCCGAACCCGCGGAGCTGGAACGACAGCCGATCCGCTTTGATGGTCGCTCGACCCATCGGCGCGATCTGCGTTTCATCCGCATCGGTCGTCTCCACATCGATCTTCGACGAACCGGGCAGCTTGATGTCCCCGCGCAGCCCGGGCGCCCAGATCATCGGCTCGAGCGACACCACGTACTTCTGGAGCGGGTGCTCGAGCTTCAGCGACGCCGCGCCAGTATCCGCCGCAGCCCCGGCATCCTGCCCGAGCGCCACCGGAGCAACACAGGCCAGCACAACCACCGAACCCGCTGCTGCAATCGCTCGCTTCATGCTGCTCGACTCCTTCTGGTCACGATGTCCCCGGCTTCTCCCCGACAACGTCGATCGCTTCCGCCACACTGGCGAGCTTCAGAT
>JBIPMO010000218.1:0-5446 GCA_044369085.1 Phycisphaerales bacterium | reverse complement strand
GCTTCGAGCGTGCGAACCGCCTCGCCACCATCGATCGCGCGGCGGACGGCGTTGAGCCCGCTGGCCAACGTCGAGTGCGACCCCGCGACCACCAAGGCCGCGGCCGCGTTCAGCTCGACGATGTCACGCGCTGCGCCGGGGCGGCCTTGAAGCGTCCCCAGCACCATCGCCGCGGCGTCATCCAGGCTCGCCGCGACCAGCGCCTCGGGCTTTGCCAGCGCGATACCCAATGGCCGCGGGTCAAAGTCTTCGATCCGCACCCCCGATGGTTCGACGTGCGCGATCGTGGATGGGGCCGTGGTCGTGATCTCGTCCATGCCATCGCCGCCGTGGACCACCATCGCGCGCGTCGCACCGAGCCGAGCCAGCGCCTGAGCGACGATCTCCACATACCTAGCTTCGTAAACCCCCATCACCTGCCGCGAAGCGCCAGCGGGATTGCAAAGCGGCCCGAGCAGGTTGAAAATCGTCGGGAACCCCAGGCTCTTGCGCGGCCCGGCGGCGAACCGCATCGCCGGATGATGGTTCACCGCGAAGGAAAAGCACACACCGACCTCACGCAGGCACAGCGCCTGCACGGCCGGCGCGGCGTCGATGTTCACGCCGAGCGTCGCGAGCACCTCCGCGCTCCCCCGGCCCGAGCGTGACCGCCCGCCGTGCTTAGCGACGAACGCGCGCGGCCCGCCGGGCTGGGGTGCGCTCGCCGCCGCCACGATCGCCGCGGCGGTCGAGATGTTGAATGTCTTGGGCGCACCACCCGTCCCGCAGGTGTCGATCAGGGAACCCCGGATCGGGTCATCGGGTGCGAGCGGCAACGCGGTGACATGCTCGCGCATCACGCGGGCGCCGCCGACGAGTTCGTCAAGCGTCGGCCCGCGCTGCGCGATCAGCGCCAGCATCGCTCCCACCTGGGATTCGTTGGCCTGCCCGCTCAGGATCATCGAAAATGCCCGCCGGGCCTCGGCCTCGGGCAGGGGCGATCCGTCGAGCAACCTGTGCAGCACATCCTGCATGCGGCGAAAGATACCCGCACCCAGGCCGAATGATGCGGAACCGTCCCGTCCGCGCGGCTATCCTCGCGGAGGAGCGACAAGCCCGGAAACCAACGCAGGGAACCCCCGATGCAGATCCGTCACTCGTTCACGCGCGGCCTGAGCTCGATCCTCGCCGCCGCCTCCTTGGCCTGGCCCGTCCTTGCCGCGGCCCCGCAGGTGCTCGACATCGTCCCGCGCTCGACCCCGCTGGTGGTGGCCGTCAGCAGCCTCAAGAAGCTCGACGGGCAGGCCAGCGAGCTGCTGGGTGCCATGGAGGCGCGCACGCTCGGGTCGCTGTCGCAGGCCCTCGTGGCCATGGGGCTGCGCGATGGTCTGGACCTGGAGGGTTCGGCCGCAGGTCTGCTCTACGAGCCCCTGGCCCCAGCCGCGGCAGCGGAAGACGGCGAGCCGGCGGCCCCCACCCCGCGCGTGCTCCTGCTGCTGCCCGTCTCCGATGCGGCCCGGTTCCTGGCAACGCTCCAGGCCAAGGATGATGCCGGGCTGTCGCGCTTCGATTACGCGGGGGTCAGTTACTTCGCCAAGCGCATCGGCGACGGACACCTGGCCGTATCGTCCGGGCGCGACCTGATCGAAAGCTTCACCGCCAAGCCGGGCAACCTTGAGCAGTACCGGGCCGCGATCGGCGCTCGCGGGCGTGAAGTGCTCGACCGTGCACCCATCGTTGCGCTCGGCGACCCCGATGTGATGCGGCCGATGCTCGAACGAGTCCTGGCGCCGCTCGCGGCGGGAGTCCCCGGGATGCCCGGCATGGGCGCGAGGCCCGGCGCGGCCGAAGCAGGGGCGGCTGGGGGCGGCCCCGGTGGGGCAGCGGGCATCGATGTTCTGCGCGATCCTCGCACCAGCATCGCGGGTAGGTTGCTCCGCGTCACCATGGATGAGGCATCTGCGGCGATCGTGGGCATCGAGCCCGGCGCGCTCGGCCTGCGCATCGATGCCGCCGCCGCTTTCCCCGACGATGCCATCATGTCCAGGATCTGCCGGGGTGATGCCGAGGACCCCGAGCCGTTCCGCATGCTGCCCAGCATGCCCTACCTCTTCGCGGGCGCGACCAACACCGCCCACCCGGGCGTGAGGCTCATGCTCGATGAGTTCGGCCCGGGCCCCGGCTCCCTGGGCCCGCAGGCCGATGCCGAGCGAGCGATCCTGGCGGCCGCGTCCGACATGAACACGGCGAGCGTGGCGATCTATGCGCCCCCGAACATGATGTTCGGCGTGCTGACGCGCACGCTGATCGCGTGGGATGCGCGAGCCCCGCGCGATGCCTCGGTGCTCTTCCAGAAATGGCTGGATTCGCTGGCGAAGGAGGAGGTCGGCGCGAACGCCACCAAGACGAAGTACACCGCGGGCGCGCGCACGCTCGGTGACGTGAAGGTCGACGAGTGGTCGATCGAGCCCCCCGCTGGCTCGTTCGCGATGATGCCGATGTTCTTTGGGCCGGTCCCGGGCCCGCAGGGGCTCTTCGCCGCGACCGACAAGTTCGGCTACCTGCAGTGGAGCCGCGAGGATGCGCTGATGACCGCGGCTCTCAAGGCCGCCGGTCAGGGCGGCGCTGCGTCGCTGCAGTCGGATGTCATGCTCTCGCAGGTTTCCGAGCTGCTGCCCCGGCCGCGCGCGATCGAGTGGTACCTCGATGTGCGCCCGCTGCTGAAGCAAGTTCGGTCGCTGATGGGCGATCGGGCCCCGCTTCCAACCGACATGCCCGACGAACTGCCCCCGATCGGGGCGGCGATCGTCATGAGCGAGGGGTCGCTGCAGGCCAGCGCGTTCATCCCAGCGCCGCTGCTGCGGATCGCCTACTTCGCGTGGCGCGAGTCCGATCGCGGGCCCGGCCCCGGCGACGCTGCCCCGCCGCCCCCACCCCCCGCGCCGCGTCCGAGCGGGGCCCGTCACGGGAATGCGAAGTGAATGGCATCTGGCGCCTCGGTCACGGACGATCGCTCTCGCTCTCCGCGCCGCGCATCATCGCGATCATCAACATCACCCCCGATTCGTTCAGCGACGGCGGGAAGTTCGCGACCTTCGACGATGCGATGGCGGCGATGCGGCGGGCCGTGGAAGAAGGCGCGGCGATGCTCGATATCGGGGGCGAGTCCACCCGGCCCGGGGCCGAGCGCGTGCCGGCGGATGAGCAGATCCGTCGCGTCGTGCCCGCGATCATCGCGGCCCGCCGGGCGGGGATCGATGTCCCCATCAGCGTCGACACGACCCTCGCCGCCGTCGCGAGCGCGGCCCTCGACGCAGGGGCCGATGCCGTCAACGATGTATCGGCGGGCATCGAGGACCCCGCGATGCTCCCGCTCGTCGCCGAGCACGGTTGCGGTGTGATCCTCATGCACCGGCTGAGGCCGCCCGGGGCGGATGTCTACTCTGACCAGCACGCGACCGCGCCCGCGTACAAGCACGCGGCCGGCGTGGTGGGCGAAGTGTGCGAGTTCTTGAGCGGCCGCGCGAGCGCGGCGATCGCCGCGGGAGTCGCGCGAGATTCGATCGTCATCGACCCCGGCCTCGGCTTCGGCAAATCGGTCGAGCAGAACTTCGCGCTCATCGCGAACATTTCCTCGATCGCTTCGATCGGCTTCCCGGTGCTCTCGGCGGCGAGCCGCAAGAGCTTCATCGGCAAGGCCACCGCCGAGCCGGACCCGTCGCGGCGTGTTGTCGGCAGCGTCGCCGTCAGCGTCGCCCACGCGCTCGCGGGCGTGCGGCTCTTCCGTGTCCACGACGTGAAGGAGCACGCTCAGGCCCTGAGCATCGCGATGGCGATGCGTCCCTGAGCGCGACCCGTGCGCATCCCGACCGCCAATCCTGTGGCGACGGAATACTCGGCCTTCGGCGGCGGTTTTCATCTGGATTCTCAGCATCGGGCCTGAAGCCCGCCGTCGCGTAGAATCGGGGCGCGCCGCCATGAATGCGGCACCCCCTTTCATTCGAGGAGATTTCCATGGCCAGCGCCAATGTTCACGAGTTCACCGATGCCACCTTCCCCGCGGATGTCCTGCAGAGCGACAAGCCCGTGCTCGTCGACTTCTGGGCCGAATGGTGCCAGCCCTGCCGCATGCTCGCCCCGACGATCGACAAAATCGCGGGCGAGTTCAGCGGCAAGGTCAAGGTCGGCAAGGTCGACACCGACAAGAACCAGAAGATCAGCGTCGACTACCGCATCACCGCCATCCCCACCGTCATCATTTTCAAGGGGGGCGAGGTCAAGAAGAAGTTCATCGGCCTCACCAGCGAGGGCGATCTTCGCAACGCGCTCAACGAACTCGTCGGCGCGTAACGGACTCTCCTGATGTGATCAGCATCCACTGACACGCGAGCCCGAGGATCCTCATCCTCGGGCTTGTTCTTTGGGAACCGCCCAGCCGCCGATCAACGGACCCGTCCCACGTCGAACCCACGCGAGCAATGCGAACCCCGCCACCACCATCACGACGCTCAGCCATTGACCGCGCGACAGCCCGGCGATCCGCTGCACCGCCAGGTGAGCATCGGGCAGGCGGATGAACTCGGTCAGCACGCGACCCACGCCATAGACGATCAAGAACCACGCCGTGACCACCCCGGGCCTCCGCGGGCGGGCCCAGATGATCCAGAGCACCACGAACACCACCACCCCCTCGGCGAACGCCTGATAAAGCTGCGATGGATGGCGAGAACTGATCAGCGGCGAAAGCTCGGCCGCGACCGACTTGTCCCCGTGCTGCACCATCTCAATGACGCGACGAACGGCCCGTTCGGCATCGTCGCCGGGCTGCGCGGCCCGCAGCAGCAGCGTTCCCATCGCCTCCTGCTGGGTCTGGCTCAGCGCAGGCGCATGGCCTTCGATCAGTTCCTGCGGGAAGCGCACCGACCACCACGGGCCGGGCGTGCCCGGAGGCGAAACGATCCGCCCGAGCAACTCACCGTTGATGAAGTTCGCGATCCGCCCGAACAGGATGCCGATGGGGGCCACAAGCGACATGCAGTCGTGGGTGTGCCACATGGGAAGGCCGCGCTTCCTGCCGAACCACCAGCACGCCAGCACGATCCCGACCATCCCGCCGTGGCTGGCCATGCCCCCCTCATGCAGCGCGAGCACCCCCCACCAAGGCGGCGAGCTGGTGAACGACCAGAGCAGCTCGGGGCGATAGAACACGCAATACCCCAGCCGCCCGCCGACGAGCGTCCCGAAGATGACGGCGATGATCAGGTCCCCCACCGCCTCGGGCTTCACCAGGATGAGCCCGCGCCGCGCCAGGCGCGCAAGGATCCACCACGCGGCCATGAAACCGGCGATGTACGACAGCCCGTACCACCGCACACCGAAGGTGGGGGTGATGCGAAAGACGAACGGGTCAAGGTCGTGCAGCCACGCCGCAAGGGTGAGCATGGCCGGATGATACGGGCGGGAGAAC
>JBIPMO010000217.1:0-5458 GCA_044369085.1 Phycisphaerales bacterium | reverse complement strand
TGTCCGCGCAACCCAGCCCGGCACCGTCGAGATCCGCGACTGCAACGAGGTCCAGGTCCGCAACGAGCACGGCGACGATGTCCTGGTCGCCCTCAAGCGCAACGGCGAACTGGCCGTCCTCGACTCCAAGGGCCGCGAGCTCGAGAAGTACAAGGTCCCCTACGCGGCCGAGATCATCGTCCGCGGCGGCCAGACCGTGAAACGCGGCGACCAGCTCATCAAGTGGGACCCGCACCGCGTCCCCATCCTCGCCGAGAAAGACGGCACCGTCGCCTACGTCGATGTCGAACTCAACGAGACCGTCCGCGAGGAAGACGCCGGCTCGGGCAAGAAGGCCCTGGTCGTCATCGAGCACAAGGGCGAGAAGCACCCCCAGATCGTCATCAAGGACGACAACGACAAGATCCTGGACTTCCACTTCCTCCCCGCCAAGGCCCGCATCGAAGTGGCCGACGGCGAGAAGATCAAGGCGGGCCAGATGCTCGCCCGCCAGCCCCGCGCCGCCCAGGGATCGCACGACATCGTCGGCGGTCTGCCCCGCGTCACGGAGATCTTCGAGGCACGCAAGCCCAAGGACCCGGCCATCATGGCCGAGATCTCGGGCGCTGTCGAGATCCACTCCGACAAGCGCAAGGGCAAGATGACCATCCGCATCATCTCCGATTCGGGCCTCGAGAAAGACCACCACGTCCCCCAGGACAAGCACCTGCTCGTCCACGCGGGCGACTTCGTCACCGCCGGCGATCCCCTCATCGACGGCCCGCTCGTCCCGCACGACATCCTGCGCATCAAGGGCGAAGAGGCTCTTTACACCTACATGCTCGACGAGGTCCAGAACGTCTACCGCGCTCAGGGCGTGCAGATCAACGACAAGCACATCGAGGTCATCCTCGCCCAGATGATCCGCAAGGTCCGCGTCGAGAACCAGGGCGACACCGACCTGCTCCCGCAGGAGGTCGTCGACAAGATCGCCTTCCGCCAGAAGAACCAGACCGTCTCGGACATGGGCATCGTCACCGATGCGGGCGAGACCACCCTCAAGATCGGCCAGCTCGTCACCAAGCAGGAAATCAAGGAAGCCAACTCCAAGTCCGAAGCGGCGGGCAAGACCGGCGCCAAGGCCAAACGAGCCAAGCCCGCCACCGGCCGAACCCTCCTGCTGGGCATCACCAAGGCCTCGCTCCAGTCCGAATCGTTCCTCTCGGGCGCTTCGTTCCAGGAGACCACCAAGGTCCTCACCGAGGCCTCGCTCAAGGGCGCCGTCGATGACCTCATCGGCCTCAAGGAGAACGTCCTGCTCGGCCACCTGATCCCCGCGGGCACCGGCTTCCGCCTCTACCAGCAGATCAGGCCCAAGCTCCTCGTCGAGCCCCCGCCCGCCGACGATGAGGACATGGACTCCATGCTCGACCAGGCCGCCGAGGCCGCCGAGGCCCTGGGCGCTTCCAAGGAAGAGCCCAGCACCCTCAGCATTGGTGTCGGCGAGATCATCATCGGCGAGGCCGCCAAGGGCATGACCGAGACCCAGGGCCTCTGATCGAACCCTCCGCTTCCCAGCATCGTCCCAGCGAGCCCGTCATCCGACGGGCTCGCTTTCTTTCCCAGAATCACCGCTCAACCATCATGCCCAGTGTCGGGGGGATCTTGTTCGGGTAGTTAACAGCAACGATCCGCTATACGGACGTAGAAATTCAGTGTTGTATCCCCTAATTCCCTCACAATCCGTTGACGGCCACCCAATTCCGTGGCACATTGTTTCAGCCGGGTTCTGCTCGGCGATGGTCGGTTGAGGAGGTTGAGGGAACACGTCACCCCGATCGCTCCTCAGAGATTGTTGTGCCGAGGCGTTGGTGCCTCGGACGGTCTTGCGCCCTCGCGGGCCGACCTGGAACATTCTCGCGGCATTCACGCCGCGAATTGAAGGAGGATTGGGATGAACCGTCTTGCTCTGGCTTCTTTCGTCGTTGCTGCTGGCGCTTCCATGGCCTTCGGTCAGGTGATCCCGATCGGCGCCGAATCGGCCGCCACCTCGGGCCTGAACACCGCCATCCGCTCGGCTCCCCGCGTCCACCAGGCGTACTACAGCTCCGTGAACTTCGGCTCGTTCACCAACCCGACCACCATCACCGGCATGCAGCTCAAGCTCGCCATCGGCGAGAACTGGCGCCCCGCCGGCTACGTCGGCTCCTCCTGGCCCAACGCTGACCTCAACTTCGGCTCGTTCGAAGTCGTCTTCGCCAAGCCCTCCGCCGGCCTCGTGACCGATGGCGAGTACCTCAGCACCGCCCCGACCTTCGCCTCGTACCTCGACACCGCCGTGACCGTTCGCACCGGTGCCCTGACCATCCCCGCCAACTCCTTCCAGGCTGACGGCGGCGCTGCGGGCGAGCACTCCTACGGCTTCACCTTCAACTTCACCACCCCCTACACCCTCAACCCCGGTGACGGCCTGGTCATCCAGATCCGCCACAGCGGCTACGGCACCGTCGGCACCCCGCTCAACGCCTTCTTCGCCACCCGTGGCTTCGAGAACGGCGTCACCGATGCGATCTCCTCGACCGCCGGCCAGAACGCCGCTTCTCCCAACGGCTTCTCCTCGCCCTACTACGTCAACCTCATCCCGACCCCCGGCTCGGTCGCTCTGCTCGGCCTCGCTGGCCTCGCCGGCGCTCGCCGTCGTCGCGCCTAAGCCTTCCGTTCTAGGATCCTTCCTGTCCTTCAAAGCCCCCGCGGACTCGTCCGCGGGGGCTTCGTTTTTCCGTGGCCGCCGATGCATATCCTTCCATCATGACCACGCCGCGTGATCACACCGTTCGGCTCCCACACGCCTTGGATCAGTTCCTCGCTGGCAGCGTCAGTTCCGGGCGATACGGCTCCGCCGAGGAAGTCATCTGTGCCGCCCTTCGGCTTCTCGAGGAGCGCGAGCAGTTGGCCGCCGAACTCCGCCGACAGATCGCTGTCGGGGTCGAGCAGGCGGATCGTGGCGAACTCATCGATGGCCAATCCGTGTTCGACGAGATCGCTTCGCTGAGCCGTGACCGCAAGGGCCACGCCGCATGAGCGCTGCGTTCTTCGTGACGCCGGCCGCTCGACAAGATCTTCTCGCCACCTGGCGTTACATCGCGGACACGGCCGGAGACCGGATCGCTGACCAGGTCCTCACCACCGTTCGGCAGTCGTTCGAGCGCGTCGCGGAAACTCCCTCGATCGGGCACTTTCGCCCGGATCTGGTCGATGAGCGCCATCGCCTGATCAGTGTTGCCTCTCTTCTTGTGATCTATCGTTGGGAGACTCGCCCGGTACAGATCATCCGAGTCCTGCACGGCTCGCGCGATGTGCGCCGGATCATGTCCTTGTGAGACCCCGTGCCCGATGACCCCGACATCCCGGCCCTCGATGCGGACGGCTTCCAGCCCGTCGATACGCCCCCGGGCTGGGGCAGCGAATCGCGGGAAGAGCGCCTGTCACGCCTCTCACGCAAGGCCCGCGCGCTCCCCAAGGTCCCGGGTGTCTACCTCATGAAGGACCACAAGGGTGTGGTCATCTACGTCGGCAAGGCCGCGAACCTGCCCGACCGTGTGGCGTCGTACTTCGTTGCCTCGGCGGACCTGGGCTTCAAGAAGCAGCCGATGCTCGATGCGGTGCATGACTTCGACACGATCGAGTGCGAGGGCGAGTGGGAGGCGCTGCTCGCCGAGAACCGCTTGATCAAGGACATCCGCCCGCGCTTCAACGTCCGGCTGACGGATGACAAGACCTTCCCCTACCTCGTGGTCACGCAGCGCGAGGACTTCCCCCGCGTGTTCGTGACGCGCAACCCGGCCGGCATCGATGAGGAGGGCACGCCCCACCCCGAGATGAAGGGTGCCCGCGTCATCGGCCCGTTCACCAACGCCGGCGCGCTCCGCGAGGCCGTCAGCCTCCTCCAGCGCGTGTTCAAGTACCGAACCTGCAAGCTCGACATCCTCGAGAACGACCCGAAAAACAGGCACTTCCGCCCCTGCCTGCTCTACTCGATCGGTCAGTGCACCGCGCCGTGCGCGGACAAGATCTCGGCCGCCGCCTACAGCGAGGACATCGGCCGCTTCGTCCGGTTCATCGACTCCAAGCGCTCCGTCATGCTCCGCGAGATGGCGGCCGAGATGGAGAAGGCCGCGAGCGAGCTCAACTTCGAGAAGGCCGCCGCCCTCCGCGACCAGATCCGCGCCATCGAGAAGCTCGACGAGCGGGCCCGCCTGTCCGACGGCTGGCAGCCCGAGACCGAGATCTCGACCATCGACCCACGCAAAGGGCTCCGGTCCCTGCAGAAATCGCTCGGCCTCGACGAGCCCATCCGCTGCATGGAAGCGATCGACATCGCGCACTTGCAGGGCGGCGAGACGGTCGGGTCCAAGGTGTGCTTCGTCGATGGCCGCCCGCTCAAGAACGAGTACCGCAGGTTCAAGATCCGCAGCGTCGATGGCGGCAACGATGACTACGCGAGCATCCGCGAGGTCGTCAGCCGCCGCTACCGCGAGGCCGCGGCGGGCAACGAGCTCTACCCCGATGTCATCCTGATCGATGGCGGGCTCGGGCAGCTCCACGCCGCTCTGGAAGCCTTCCAGATGCTCGGCATCAAGCCCCCGATGGTCATCAGCCTCGCCAAGAAGGAAGAGCTGATCTACGTGCAGGAACGCGGCGAGCCGATCCGCCTTGGCCGCGAGAACCCCGGGCTGCGCCTGTGCCAGGCGATCCGCGATGAGGCCCACCGCTTCGCGCAGCACTACCACCACGTTCTGCGGCGGAAGAAGACGCTCGAAGAAGAATGAAGGGTGCAAAAATCGACACGGCGGCGGCCCTGTGCACCGCCGCCGTCTAGGTTTCGTCGTCGAGAGTGGCAGTCTGTCGCGGCCCCGTCGGGCACCCCTTCAGAAAGTCCCTCGAGGCCTTCTGAAGGGGCGGGTTGCCGGGCTTCTGGAGGAAGGGGGTCTCGTGACCTGCCCACTTGGTCACGCTACCCCCCTTTTCCATCGGCCCGGCAACCCCGGGTGTCTGTCGGCCGGGTTGGCCGGTGCGAGCGGTGTTGCTCCCGTCCTCGCGTTGCAAAGGGTCGCCGCGGCTGTGTCTGCCGAGGCGTCCCACTTTCTCCCCGCCAGATCGGGCTGGCGATGTAGGAAGTGTTGCAACGGTCGTGCCAGTCGCTGCTAGGTCCGTTTGCCGTGAATCCGGGCAGGTTGGGGGGGCATTGTCTCATTGAATGTGGCTAATCGTTGTGAGTATTGCGATATTTAGCAGTTGATACGTCAATCTTGACATGTCATAATCATGGTATGACAGCCAATGCCAGAGCAACCGGGCTTATGGCCGATCGCGCGATGCTCGAAGCCGCGCCGGTCGGGGTCATCGAAATCGATGATCGCTGGGCGGCGGTGTGGCTGAACCGGGTGGCTGCCGACCGGCTCGGGGTTCGGCAAGAGCA
>JBIPMO010000216.1:0-5517 GCA_044369085.1 Phycisphaerales bacterium | reverse complement strand
CAAGCTCCACATGAACGGGCGCGAGGTCTACAAGTTCGCCGTGGGCACCTTCTCGGGGCTGATCGAGGAGACGCTCGCCAAGGCCGGGCTCAAGGCCGAGGATGTGGACCAGTACGTCTGCCATCAGTCCAACGCGCGGATGCTCGAATCGGCACGCGAACGCTTCGGGATCCCGCCCGAGAAGTTCCGCATCAACATCGACCGCTTCGGGAACTGCTCGGCGGGGTCGGTGCCGGTGGTGCTCGACGAGCTGCGCAAGTCGGGCGAGTGCCGCGAGGGCCAGCTCGTCATGTTCGTGGCCTTCGGCGGCGGGCTGACATGGTCGAGCAGCCTGTGGCGTGTGTGAAGCGGCGGCTCTCGGCACGCTGACGTCGAGCGCCAGCCTACGCTCAAGCATGTCTCCAGATCGCACATCGGTCGGGGCCTTCGAGGCCGAGTTCAATTCTGTGCGGGCGAACGCCGAGAAGGCGATCGTTCAGCTCGATGACGATCAGATCCGAAAGCGCCTGGACGACAGGTCGAACTCCGTCGCCGTCATCATGAAGCACCTCGGGGGCAATCTGCGCTCGCGGTTCACGAACTTCCTCTCCGAAGATGGAGAGAAGCCGTGGCGCGACCGCGACGAGGAGTTCATCGACAGCTTTGCGCCGGGCGGAGCAGGGCGGCGCGAGATCGTCGATCACTGGGACCGAGGGTGGTCGTGCGTGATCGCGGAGATCGGCATGCTCACCGACGCCGACCTCGGCAAGACCGTGACCATCCGGGGCGAGCCGCACAGCGTGGCGCGCGCGCTGGCACGCTCTGTCGCGCACGTTTCCTACCACACCGGGCAGATCGTGATGATCGCGCGAACGATCGTCGGCCCCGGAAGTTGGCGGACGATCACGATCGCGCGGGGCGGATCCGCAGAGTACAACCGGAAGCTGGGGTATCGGGCGGAGGCCTGAGCCCGGCGCTTCACATCTCACCGCTCAGCGCTTCGAGAGCATGCCGGACCAGGGCGACGGTTGTCGCCTCGGGCAGGGCGGCCCGCGCATCGTTGAACACGATCGACAGCAGGAAAGTGCGTCCGCTCTGGGACTCGACGGCCCACACGCCCGCGAGCACCCCCGGCTCGCCGCCGAGCTTGCCCCAGACGCGGCGCCACTTGGGGTTGCCCTTCTCGACCCCGGGCAGGCGCCAGGCGTCGAGGCCGGGGCGCATCTCCTTGCCGGTGCAGCGATCGATCACATCGTTTGCGACCAGGCACAGCTCGCGCGGCGAGGCGTGCCATCCGACGCGGCTGATGACCTGTGGCGTGACCCAGTTCCCCGCGACCAGCTCGGAGACTTCCATCCCCGGCACATCGCGCTCCAGGATCGTTCTGCGCTCGGCATCGCCGCTCCACGCGTAGCAATCGAGGGGTTCGGGGAGGACGGAAGCCTTGAGCTTCCAGAACTCGTTCGGGGTGAGGAAGGGCTCGATGTTCACCGCGTTTGTTCCCGGCGGCACCGCCTGCGCGATGTCTCGGACGCGGGCGACTTCGGCCTCGAGCGCCTCGCGCCCGAAGATCGCGAGCAGGTGCTCGGCCGCGGTGTTGTCGGTGGCGAGCATCATCCGGCGCGTCCAGTCGGCGAGGGTGATGAAGGTGCCCTCGGGGGCGTCGAGGGTCTTGCTGAACGGCCATGACTTGTAGTAGAGGTCCAGCGCGATCGGGGTGTCCCACCGCATCGCGTTGCTCGCTACCTGCTGAACCGCGACCGAGTGAACAAAGAACATCGCGGTGGTGCCGATGGCGAGCCTGCGGTCGCTCGCGCGCTCGTGGATCGGCTTGAGCCCGCCGCCCTTGACGACCTCGTACGCTGCCAGGGCCGAGACGAAGGGACGCTCGTTCAGCTCGGCTTCAAGCGTCAGCCACGTCGCGGGCGCGCCCGCGGGCGGTGCGCCCGGGATCTGGGCGGCCGGATCTTTCGGGGCGGCGGCGGGCGGCTGCGGCTGGCGCGCGGCGGCCAGCGTCGGGGACGCGGACAACACGAGTGCCGCCGCCAAGGTCGCGAGTTTGTTCATGCCAAAGTGTACGAGCAGCGTCCCGGGAAGTTCCCCGTCGGACGGGGTCGAATGGTGGCCGGGTGCGGCGCATCGCCTTACCCAGAATGGACTTGTGAGCGGCGAATGAGGCTGCCTTTCCGCAGATTTTCGGCAAGGGGCATCGGGATGGCACGTTCAATATCGACGAGAATCTCCGGGATTCCTTGACTGGCCCCGGCAGGGGGTTACGTTTCTTGAAGATGCGGTCACGTTGCGGATCCGGGACCGCAAGGAAAGGGACGGAGATGCTGCGCCCCGATTGCCGCGACAAGGCTCTTGTGATGGTCGTCGGCGTGGCTTTGACCATCGGCGCGCGTGCGCACGCGGCGGGCGAGCGCGCTGAGTTCCATCGCGTGGTCGGGGGCAAGGAAGTTCCGCTGCGGCTGGATCCCACCCGGATCGCCGTGCTGCGCGAGGGGGCATCGCGCCTGGCTCGCGGGTTACCCGGTCTTGGCGTCGCGGCGGCGGCGGAGGAGACGCACCCCATCCCGGGATGGACGCTGGCTCGCCTGCCGGAGGCGGGGGCGGACCGGGGGGCGGGTCCGGGGGCGGGTGTTCAAGCCGCGGCTGACATTCGCGCGCTGGTCGAACTGCAATCGCAGGACCCCACGGTGTCGTTCGTGTCGCCGGTGTTCATCGATGACCTGGGCGGGCCGATGTTCGTGACCCCCGGAATCGTCGTGGGGATGAATCCCGGCGTGGACCCCGAACGGGCGGCAGCGCTGCTGCGCGGGGCCGGGGCGGTGATCGAACGCGACTGGCAGAACATGCGCGGCACGTACCTGGTCCATCCGTCATCGCGCAGCGGGGCAAACGTGCTCGATATCGCGAGCGCGATGGCGCGCTTGCCGGAGGTCGCCTGGGCCGAGCCCGATTTCGTGTTCACGGGGCGCGGCCTGATCACGCCCAACGATCCCGGGTACCCGAACTGCTGGGGCATCAACAACACCGCGCAGCTCGGCGGGGTGGTCGATCAGGACATGGACGGGCCTGAGGCGTGGGATATCACCACGGGCGGCCCGTCGATCGTCACCCTCATCATCGACACCGGCGTGGATTCGGCTCACCCCGACATCAACCAGGTCGTCGGGGTCGATAACACATCCGACGGGGCGAGCGGGCAGGGCGCGCCGATCAACTCGTTCGATAACCACGGCACCGCCGTCGCGGGCTGTGTTTCGGCCACCATCAACAACTCGCTCGGCACCGTGGGCATCGCCCCGACCACGCGCATCGCATCGGCCAGGACGTTCATCTCGATCAACTCCAGCGGGAACTGGACGAGCCAGGCATCTTGGACGGTCGCCGCTCTGGCGTTCGGCGAGTCCATCGGGGCGCGGGTCACCAACAACAGCAACGCCTACGGCTTCTCGAGTGTCACCATCGAGAACAAGTACATCCAGACCCGCGATGCCGGGATGGTTCACTTCGCCTCGGCGGGGAACGACTCCAGCAGCAGCGCGATCAGCTATCCCGCGATCCTGGGCAGCGTGAACTCGGTCGCCGCTCTCACCCCCGCGGGCTTGCGAGCGAGCTTCAGCAACGCCGGGGATCAGCAGTTCATCGCGGCCCCGGGGACCAGCATCTACAGCACCGACCGCGTCGGCAACGATGGGTACAACTCGACCGGGGATTACGCGTTCGTTCAGGGTACATCCTTCGCTTCCCCGTACGCGGCGGGGGTCGCTGCGCTGGTGCTGTCGGTCAACCCGATGCTGTCAGCGCAGGATGTCGAGACGCTGCTCGCGACGACCGCCGTTGACCGCGGCGAGTCCGGCTGGGACCCGGTGTACGGCTGGGGCTTCGTGAACGCTCGGGCCGCGTTGGAAGCGACCGCGCCGCAGGGCCCGCCCGGGCCTTTCGTTCTCGGTGCGCCGGCGGCGGGTGCTTCGCAGGTCTCGCGCACGCCCGTGCTCTCGTGGACGACCGCCTCGACCGCCTCGGGCTATCGCCTGATCCTCGATGACGATGCGGACCTTTCGAGCCCGCTCCTCGACACGCCCGTCACCGGAACATCGCTGACGATCGGATCGGTTGCTCCGCTGATGCCAGCGACGACTTATTCGTGGAGCGTGGTCGCCAGCAACATGCTGGGCTCGACGGCGTCCAGCCCGGTGGTTTCTTCGTTCACCACGATCTCGCTGCCGCCGGCGACGCCGTGGCTGAGTTCTCCCGCGGCGGGGGCGACGGGCGTTCCGACCACACCCTCCCTGGCATGGATCGCCGCGGATCGCGCCGAGAGCTACACCGTCCGCGTCGACAACAACCCCGATTTCTCTTCGCCCGAGTTCCAACTGACGACGACCTCGCTCTCGGCCGTGCCGGCAGTTCCGCTCGCGGGGCAGGTGACCTATAGCTGGAACGTGACGGCCAGCAACCCGCTCGGGTCGACGGTGTCGGCGACACGAACGTTCACAACCGTCGGGGCTGCGCCGGGCTCGTTCAATCTATTGAGCCCGTCCGACGGCCTGAACATCGCGACCAGGACGCCGACGCTGTCATGGTCGGCATCGACCGGGGCCGCGACGTACACCGTGACCATCGACGATCAGCAGGACCTCTCCTCGCCGGTGATCGTCGCGACCGGTGTGTCGCAGTCGCAGTACACGGTTCCGGCGGACTTGCTGCTGGACCTGACCAGGTACTACTGGCGTGTCTCGGCGGTCAATGGCTTCGGGTCGGTCGTCGGCTCGCCCCCGCTGTACAGCTTCGCCGTGGTGATCCCGCCCTGCCCGGGCGATGCCGATGGGAACCGAACCATCAACTTCCTGGACATTTCATCGGTGCTGTCGAACTTCGGCAACACCGGCGCTGTCGGGATCCCGGGCGATGCCAACCGTGACGGCGTGGTGAACCTCGTCGATATCACCGCGGTGCTCGCGGCGTTCGGGACCACGTGCCCGGGCTGAGCCCACGACCGACGATTCCGGTTCGTTTCTCACTCAGCCGCCCGCGGGCGCGGCGGGCTGGTCCGGCGCTGCGGGCGATCCATCGGCCGGGGGCGGGGGGTCGCTCGGCCCCGGCAGTTCGGGGGTCGCGGGCGCGGAGGTCGGCGGCTCGCCAAACTTCTCTCTGGTGGCCTCGCTCATGATGTCGTCGGCGTTGCCGGCGATCCCGTCGGGCCCAGCCGAGAAGAGCCAGTACTTCGACCGGTCGGGCGCGACGATGTAGAGGTAGGGGTTGTTCCAGTGGTCAGCCCGCAGTGGCGATCCGGCGGAGAGCTTCTGCAGCCCCTCCTCGAGGGTCATCGGGTACTCGTTGTGCTGCGAGTGGTACTGCTCGATGTTGGCGAACAGGAAAGCCGTGTCGAGCTGGGCCTCGATGTTCGGCCCGGCAGCGCCGCCGACCGCGGCGGCGAGGCCGGTCGCGCCGGCGGCGACGAGCAAGCCCGCGAAGGCGAAGACGACGAGCGGCAGCAGAATGATCCCGAGGATGATGCCGCACGACCCA
>JBIPMO010000215.1:0-5562 GCA_044369085.1 Phycisphaerales bacterium | reverse complement strand
GTGTGCGACTTGATGACGCTGAACTCGTCATCGGTGAGCTTGCCGGGCTTCTGGAGGATCTCATCGGGGATGTCGATCTTGCCGACATCGTGGAGGGCAGCGCCGACGGTGAGGCGCTTGATGATGTCGGGCTTCATGCCCGCGGCTTCGGCCATGGCGCGGGCGTAGAGGACCACTCGCCAGGTGTGGGCGGCGGTGCTCTGGTCCTTGAGCTCGATCGTCTTGACGAGCGCTTCAACGATGTCGGGCGACATGAACGCCTCGGCGGGGAGAGAGGGGCCGGTCCTTAGCCTTACGACACAACAGAATAGCCCGGATCGGGGTGCGAGAGCGCGGAAAGTGGGAACATGGGCCCAGATCGCCGTTCTCAGACGATGCGCGCCAGGAGCAGGGTCTGGTCATCGGACTGGACTCCGTGGGCGCGGACCGCGTTCAGGAGTGCGCTGTAAACCTCGGCCAGCGGGCGGTCTGCAGCGCCGGCGAGGGAAGCGCGGACGCGCTCCATGCCGAACTGCCGCCCGTCGGCGCTTTGGGCCTCGACCAGCCCATCGGTGAGGATCGCGAGCACATCGCCGGGCTGCACCTCGACCGTCCGAGAATCGAAGGCCTCGTCGGGGTCGATGCCCAGCGGCAGGCTCTGGTTCTCGAGTTCGCGCACCTCGCCGCGGGTGGTGATGTGCAGGATGGGGAGGTGGCCCGCGAGCGCGTACTCGACGCGGCGGCCGGGGCCGAAGCGGATGCATGCGAAGGTGGCGAACATGTCGGGCTCGGAGACCTGCGCGACCAGGCGGTTGAGGTGCCGAGCGGCGTCGGCGAGCGGGAGGGTGGCGGCGGCCGGGTCAAGGAGGCGCGTGCGGATGGCGCTTTTGACCATGGCCATGAGCACGCCCGCGCGGACGCCATGGCCCGAGACATCGGCGAGGTAGAGATCGATGGCTCCGTTGTGCTCGACGAGATCGATGAGGTCTCCGCCCATCTCGGTCGATGCCTCCGACCGGCCGAAGACCTCGATGACCGCGGAGCTGTGGGCGATCTGCGGGACGAGATTCTTGTGGATGCGATCGGCGAGGTTCATCTCGGTGCGGTGGCGCTCGGCTCGCGCGGTGACACCGCTGAGGTGCCTCACCAGGAGGATGAATCCCAATGAGAGCAGGACGACCGCGAGAACAGCCATGGTGATGCGTCGAGCGAGATCAGAGGTTTCCGACCACGCGCTGGTCATGCCGAGTTCGTAGACGGCAGACAGAAGGGCTTGAGGGAGGATCCATGGCGCGATGTTCAGCGGGATCAGGACCCACCATCTTCGCCGGAAGTTGATGAACGTGAATATGTAGCCGATCGACATGCAGCCAGCGAAGACCGTCATGACGAGGGCCGGGACCAGCGACCACGGCTTGGGCTGGATGAGGCCGATGAGCAGCCCGATCGGCGAGAATATGAGGAACGCCGAGGCGTAGGGCAGCCACGAGGTTTCGTATGCCTTGAATCGCGCTGATGCTGCATCGGCTCGTGTCATGGACGAGATCTTGGCATGGGTGCCGGTCATGTAGGCCGACGGCGAGGATCGGCAACGGGTGATCGGCGTCTACTCCTCATCGGCTTTGGGCTTGAACGCCGCGACGACCTGTTCCTGGACCATCGGGGGGGTGCGCTCGTAGTGGGAGAGGTCCATGCTGAAGGAGCCCTGGCCGGCGGTCATGCTCTTGAGCTGGCTGGAGTACTGGCCCATCTCCGAGAGCGGGACCTTGGCGACGATGACGCAGATATCGCCGGGCATGTAGTCGGTGTTCTGGACCTGGCCGCGCTTTCCGCTGAGGTCGGCGGTGATGTCGCCCATGTGCGAGGCGGGAGCGGTGATCTCGACATCGACGATGGGCTCGAGCAGGGCGGGGCGAGCCTTGGCGATGGCATCGACAAAGGCCTTGCGGCCCGCGGTGACGAAGGCGATTTCCTTGGAGTCCACCGCGTGGTACTTGCCATCGTAGACGCGGACGCGGACGCCCTGCAGCGGGTAGCCGGCGACGGCGCCTTCGGTGAGGACGCGGCGGACGCCTTTTTCGACGGCGGGGAGGTACTGGCGCGGGATGCTGCCGCCGACGGTCTCGTCGACGAACTCGAAGAACTCGCCGGTCTCGGGGTGGGGCTCGGCCATGGGCTCGACGCGGAGGTAGACCTCGCCGAACTGGCCCGCGCCGCCCGTCTGCTTTTTGTGGCGGTGGTGGCCCTCAGCGCGGGCGGTGATGGTCTCGCGGTAGGCGATCTTCGGCGGCTTGGTGGTGACATCGACGTGGAAGCGGTTGTGGAGTTTTTCGAGGAGGATGCGCATGTGCAGTTCGCCCAGGCCGCGGGCGACGGTCTCGTGGGTGACGGCGTCGCGGTCGACGTGGAACGTCGGGTCCTCATCGGCGAGCTTGGCGAGGGCGGTGCCGATCTTGACCTCGTCGTTGCGGCTCTTGGCTTCGACGGCCAGGCCGTACATGGGCTTGGGCAGGGGCAGCGGCTTGGCACGGAGGCTGTCGAGGCCGTGGCTTCCGTGGAGCACGCCGTTGAAGTGAAGCTCGTCGATCTTGGCCAGCGCGATGATGTCGCCGGGGACGGCGGCCTGCACTTCCTTGGTGTCCTTGCCCATGACCTTGAACATGTGGCCGATCTTGACGGGCTTCTTGGCGTCGTTGAGGAAGAGGCTCGCGCCCGGGGCGATGGTGCCCTGCAGGACGCGGGCGTAGGCGAGCTTGCCCACGAACTGGTCGGTGGTGACCTTGAAGATGTGGGCGACGGGCTCGAGGACGGGGTCGGGGCGAGCGAACCAGTTTTTCTCGGCGGATCCTTCGCTCTCGCGGAGCGTGAAGGGGGCGGGGTTGCCCTCGGCGGGGCTGGGGCCGAGCTTGGCGATGATGTGCAGCAGGTCATCGATGCCCGCGCCCGTCTTGGCCGAGCAGAAGACCACGGGGATCAGGTGGGCCGAGCGGAGCGAGGACTCGAAGGCGTCGTGGAGCTGCTTGGGCTCGAGCTTCTCGCCCTGCTCGAGGTACGTGTTCATCAGGGCATCGTCGACCTCGACCACCTGCTCGATGACGGCCTTGTGGCCCTCGGCGGCGTTGCCGAAGTCGGTCTTGCCATCGGAATGCTCCCACAGGTCGACGACATCGGTGCCGCCCTTGGTGGGCAGGTTGATGGGGATGCACTCCGGGCCGAAGGTCTCGCGGACCTGCGCGAGCAGCGTCTCGCACTGGGCGACGTGGTCGTCGATTCGGTTGATGATGATCATGCGCGGCAGGCCGCGTTCCTGGGCCAGGCGCATGAGGCGGCGCGTGTTGGTCTGGATGCCGCGATCGGCGCCGATGACAACGGCGACCATCTCGACGGCGGGGAAGGCGCTGATGGCCTGGCCGATGAAGTCCGGGTAGCCGGGGGTGTCGATGAGGTTGATGTGGGCGCCCTCGTGGTCGAAGTTGACCAGAGCGGCGTTGAGCGAGTGCTTGTGGTGTTTTTCTTCGGGCTCGAAGTCGCAGACGGTCGAGCCTTCCTCGACGGCGCCCACGCGCCCGATGGCCTTGACGTGGTGCAGGATCTGCTCGACGAGTGTGGTTTTGCCCGAGGCGGCGTGACCGACGAGCGCGATGTTCCGGATTTCGGCGGTGGAGTAGGCCATGGGAGGGGCGTTCCTTTCGGGCCAGCCCGAGGCCGCCGCGACCTTGTGAGGGGTTCACGGCGGATTCCGCTGCTCCAGGTTGGCGGTCGCGGGCTCCCGCGGGCCGCCGCCCGGACCCACCAGCGGGGTCGGTCGGCCGGAGCGCCAGTCTATGTGGATTCGGCGGTCTGTGTGAAGGGCAGGTAAATGCCCTTGCAAGCCGCGGTTAGTTCACGCTGACGCCGTGGCGGACGGTGCATCAGCCGAGGTCTGGGCCAGCAGGACGAGGGCCTGGGCCAGGCGTTGATGGCTTGCGGGGGCCTTGGCTGGGATGTCCAAGGTCAGCGCCTGGAGCTTCCCGAGTTCCATCCATGAGATCTGGAACTTGGCGTTGCTGCCGGAGCGGCTGGGTCGGAAAGACTTGTGGGCGGAGGATTTCGTTTCTGGCTGACCTTGAACGATGGCTTCTCCGAGCGAGACATCGGCCTTGAGGCCGCGCTCGCCCGGCTTCACCGAGCTGCGGTCAACCGAAAGGATCAGCAGCCGCTGGTCGGTGAGGACGACCCAGCGAGCGAACTGGGCCTGCATCATGGCAGCGACGCCGTGGCCGACCCCCGGCGCGATGCTCATGGCGACTATCCAGGCCTGGGTGCTGGCATCGACCTTCTTTCTGGCCGGGCCCCAGCCGATGAGCCTTTCCCCGGCGAACCTGTGGGCGCGGAGCAGCTTGCGCAGAGCGAAGGGGCCGAACTGGCAGCCTGGGAATCGTGGCATCCGAGGGGATTGTTGGCGCGCTGCGGGCTCGGGTTGCGGTACAACGTTGTCGTGGCCAAGCGACCGGCAGCCAAGAAGCCCGAAGATGCCCCTCCCGCCCGGGCGGCGGTGGCGGCCCCGACGGAACTGGGCCCGGCGTGCCGGGTGGTGCTGTTCATCGGGCCCGAGGGGTTCCTGCGGAACGCGTACACGGACCAGTTGAAGTCGATGCTGGCCAAGGAGCATGGCGATCAGCCCGAGGTGTTCCGGTTCGATGGGGCCGCTCCGGGGATTCAGGTTGTGGATGTGCTGGATGAGTGCCGGTCGTTCGGGCTGATGGCCCAGCACAAGCTTGTGATCGTGGACAACGCCGAGACGCTGCTCAAGGAGAGCGGCGAAGGCGACGATGGCGAGCCCGCCCCGGCAGCGGATGACGATGGCCCGGGGCGCGGGCCAAAGAAGATGTCCAAGCGCGAGCTGATGGAGCGTTACGTTCAGGCCCCTTCGGAGAACGCGACGCTCGTGCTCCGCAGCGAGAAGGGCTGGCGGCCGGGCAAGATCGACAAGTACATCGCGCAGGTCGGGATGGTGAAGGAGTGCAAGCCCCCCGAGCCCGCCAAGGCGCTGGTGTGGATGGTGGCTCGGACGCGCAACGCGTACCAGCGGACCCTTGAGCCCGCCGCGGCGGAGGCCCTGCTGGAGCTGCTGGGTGTGGATCTGGCCCGGTTCGACGGGGAACTGGCCAAGATGTCGTCTTCGGTCAAGGCGGACGAGCCCATCACCGAGGAGCTGGTGCGATCGATGGTGCAGGGCACTTCGCAGGAGGAGAAGCCGTACATCCTTGGCGACTACCTGCTGAACCCGAACCCAGCGGTGCCCCTCGGAAAAATCAGGGAACTCGTGGATCTTGCGGGGATGGATGAGGTACCGCTGCGGTGGACGTGCCTGGGGACGGCGTCGAAGCTGCACGCGGTGTGCCGGGAGATCGCGGCGGGGGTGCCCGCGAACGTGGCCGGGCGCTCGATCAAGGGGATGTGGGGGGGGCAGGCCGAGATGATCCGGGCGGCGGGGAAAAAGATCCGGCCGAGGGATGCGGCCGCTCTGCTGCGGCACTGCGTGGATGCGGATGTGCGGGCGAAGTCCGGTGGCGGGGACATCCGGCTGGGGCTTGAGATCCT
>JBIPMO010000214.1:0-5580 GCA_044369085.1 Phycisphaerales bacterium | reverse complement strand
TTTCTTCACCATCACGGTCCCTTCCGGGCACATTCTGACGAGTATCACGATCGATTTTTACTTCGGTGATGATCCCATCGGCTTCTTCGGGATCGTTCTTGGCCCGTCATTCGCGGTCGAACCGGACAAGGCAACTCCGGACGATGTCGACGGCTACGTGCTCTTCGGCACCGCCGGGCTGAATGTGCCGGGCACGGATGTGCTGCCCCGGATGCCGCTGATCCATGAACCGCCCCGGTTCACGGTGCCGCTCGGACCCGGGCGGTACTCGTTCTGGGTCCAGCAACTCGACGGGCTGGCCGACTACGGCCTGAACTTCGTGATCGATGTGCCCGGGCCCGGGGCTTTCGGACTATGCGCGGCGGTCGCTCCGATGATGCTCGTGCGCCGCCGCGGGCTGGGCGCATCTGAGAATGGCCCCGGATGACAGCCTCGGCATGGATCGAGGCTGTAAGACGATCAGTACCCTCACCGCTGCATCCACCTCCGACCGCCCGCCGAACCCCATCTTCCAATGCCTGCCCACGAACTGCTGGTCGAACAGGAACTCGCGCTGCCGATCGAGCGCGTGTTTCCATTTTTCGCCGATGCGGGGAACCTCGAGGCCATCACCCCGCCCTGGCTGAACTTCCACATCACCACGCCGCGCCCCATCGACATGAAGAAGGGGACGCTGATCGACTACCGGCTGAAGATCCGCGGCTTCCCAGCGCGATGGCGGACGCTGATCGCCGAGTACGAGCCGCCCCATCGCTTCGTGGACCAGCAGATCAGCGGGCCGTACCGCTTGTGGCACCACGAGCACACGTTTGCACCGACCGCGACGGGCGGAACGCTGATCCGCGACCGGGTCCGGTACGAGCTTCCACGTGTGCCGGGGGCGGGAATCGTCCACACGCTGCTGGTGCGCCCGGATCTCGAACGGATCTTCGCGTACAGGAAAGAAGCGATCGCTCGGCTGCTGGTGAGCGGCTGACGGGTTGCCCGCCTGGTGCATCCGGGGAAACCCCCTGGGGCTTCAATCGCCGAACAATCCGGGTTGACCGGGGTCGAGCCCCTTGCGGCGTCGGGCTCGTGTCGGCAGCGGTGCGGGCTTGGGGGCTCGTGGAGGGACGGCGGCATCGTTGGACTGTGCGGGCACCGCCGCGGCGGTCTGGCCGCCGATCACGCTGGTGAATCCGCCATCGGCCAGAAGGGTCGTGACCGTGTCGCCGGTTGAGACCTCGGTCTTCGAGCGGATGGCCCGCCCGTCGGGCCCGGTGGTCACGCTGTAGCCGCGGGCAAGAACCGCTCGCGGCCCGGTGACGGCCAGTTCGCGTTCAAGGGCGTCGATGCGAGCCGCTCGGCGTTCGTGGGCGATGCGCCAGGCCCGGTCGAGGTCCGTCGACAGCCCGGCGATGTCGATGAGGATCCGGCGCTGGTCGATCGCCCGCCGCAGGCGGTGGTCCAGTTCGACGACCCGCGCCCGGCGGGCGGCGTAGACCGCTTCGGGGCGAACGAGAGCCAATCGCGCCCCGAGGCGTTCGATGCGCACCTGCCGAGCGGCGACGGCACGATGGGCGGCGTGGCCCGCGCGGCGGGCGGCGGCTCGCAGGCGTTCGCCGCCGCGTTCGACGCGCCTCGTGACCGCCGATCCGGCCCGCGCGAACAACTGATCGAGTTGCTCGCCCAGCGCTGCGCGGTCGGGGGTCAGCCGCATCGCCGCCTGCGTTGGCGTGGCGGCCCGTTCATCGGCGACGAGTTCCGCGATTGTCGTGTCGGTCTCGTGCCCGATCGCCGCGACCACCGGCACAGCGCAGCGCACGATCGCCTCGGCGACGATGCGCTCGTTGAAGGCCCATAGGTCCTCGATGGAGCCGCCGCCGCGGGTCAAGATGATCGCATCGATATCGAGCTCCTCCGCGCGGGCGCTGAGGCGGTTGATCGCCGTGGCGATCTCCGCGGCCGCCCCCTCGCCCTGCACCCGCACATCGACGAGCACCGCCTCGACCGCCGGGCAGCGCTTGCGCATGGTCGAGAGCACATCCTGCAGCGCTGCACCGGTCCGGCTGGTGACGATCGCTACGCGGCGGGGGAAGGTCGGCAGCGGTCGCTTGCGTTCGGGGTCGAGCCATCCCAGCCCTCGGAGTTCCTCGATCAGCTGGCGCAGCCGCCGCTCGAGGTCGCCCGCGCCCACCGCTTCCATCGCCTCGGCGTAGAACTGGGTTCGACCCTGCTTGCCGTAGAACTCGACCCGCCCGCGCAGGACCACCTGGTCCCCATCGCGCGGTGTGAAGCCCGCCTTTCGCGCCGCCGCGGCGAACATCACGCAGTCCAGCACCGCCTGCTCGTCCTTGAGGCGGAAGTACCAATGGGTCCGGTCGTTGAAGTTGCTGATCTCGCCAACGACCCGGATGGGCTTGGGCAGCCGCTCGTCGAGCACCCGAGCGACCATCGCGGCCACGGCCGCGACCGAGAGCGGGTTCTCGGCGCCGTCGGGCGGCGGTGGGGGGGGCGGTGGGCCCTGCATCTTGGAGGGGTCAAAGGGAAGGCGCGACATCGGTGTCTGACTGTATCGAGGTCGCCCGGATTCCGGTCCCTTTCAAGCCCCTGATGGGCCGGGCGTGCCCATGCGAGCATGTGAACAAGCCCCACACGTCTCTCCCTCGGCGGCGTCGTACCATGTGAGGAACCATGACCGCCAAGGCCCTTGTCATCCGTACCGCCGGCACCAACTGCGACCAGGAGATGGTCCGCGGGTTCATGCTCGCCGGTGCCGCCGTTGAACTCGTCCACCTTGATCGGCTGACCCGTGATCCGCGGCGGATCGAGGGCTACGACCTCGTCGGCTTCGCGGGCGGCTTCTCCTACGGCGATGACTGCGGCGCGGGCCGCGTTCAGGCCGTTCACATCCGCGAACGACTGCTCGAACCCCTTCGGGCCGCGGTCGCCCGCGGGGTTCCGATGATCGGCGCGTGCAACGGCTTCCAGGTGCTCGTTCAGACGGGCCTGCTTCCCGGGGACTCCGACCCTTCGCGCACCCTTGGATGGGAGCCCGCTCAGCAGACCGTTGCGCTGGCCAACAACGAGGGCGGGCGGTTCATCGATTCGTGGGTCGGCATCGCCTACGAGCCCCGCAGCGTCTGCATCTGGACCAAGGGTCTGGCCGATGACTACCCCGACCCCGAGACCAACATGCTGCCGATCGCGCACGGGGAGGGACGCTTCGTCGCCGACTCCGATGAGACGATCTCCCGGCTCGAAGCCGCGGGCCAGGTCGCGCTCCGGTACACGGGCAACATCAACGGATCGATGGGCGCGATCGCGGGCATCTGCGACCCCACGGGCCGGGTCTTCGGGCTGATGCCCCATCCCGAACGCTACCTCTCCTGGCACAACCACCCTTGGTGGACGCGCTTGTCAGCCGAGCAACGCCGGGGTGACACGCCCGGGCTGCGAGTCTTTCAGAACGCCGTGAACGCCGTCGCACACGCGGCGGTCTGATCGAAGACGATCTGAGGAAAGGGATTCGCAGGAAGTCTGCCCGCTTGGTGTTCATGCCTCGCTCGCGTCCCGACGACCGGGCCTGCCCGGAGCAAGAATCCACCCGCTTCCTGTTGGCGTCCTTTGCGATCAAGACTCTGCCTGCTCGCACCTTGCCGACCGCCATGCCACCCAAGCCCGCCGAGAACGGTCGAATGAAGGTCTCCTTCGAGACCGTGACCGATGATCGCGCTTGCGCCGGCTGCGGGTACAGCCTCAAAGGGCTCCCGGTCACCGGGCGTTGCCCCGAGTGCGGCGCGGTGATCACCGCCTCGGCTGGGAACTACGCCCGTCGCAGCCGGCTCGTCGGCCGAGGTACTTCCCTGGGCGATGCGCCGAGCGGTTTTCTCGTCCCGTTCGGGCTCGCCCTTGCGGGGCTCAGCATCAGCGGGCCCGCGATGATCGTTCTTGTTCCGCTCGGGCTTCCGGTCGGGTTCAACCCGGTATCCGCCGTGGTCGCGGCTCTGGTCGCGTTCGTCTGGGTGGGTTCATGCCTGGTGCTGCTGCGTCCCCGCCCGCGCTCGAAAGAAGCCGCCGCGCTCGATCGTGATGCCCCTCGGAGTGGAGAGTGGCGGCTGCTGCGCCTCGCGGTGGCTATAACCCAGCCGATGGCGCTGGTGCTCGTTGGCGTGCTGGCGCATCGGTTCACGAACGACTCTCCGCTGCACATCGCGGGCCAGCGGGCTGCGATTTCAATCCTGGTGCTCGGGCTGGTTCCTCTCGCTCTGCTGCTGGCGAACTTTGCGGACTGGGCGGGCGACACGCCGATGCTCGCGCGCCTGCGCACCTTCGCCTGGGTCCTGGGCGCTGCACCGATCGTCGGGTTCGGCATCCATTATCTGTCGCGCGCTCACATCGCCTTCACCATGCTCTTTTGGGTCGAGGCGCTCTGTTTCCTCGGATGGTTCGTGTCGCTGCTCCTGATGTGCTTCTCAGCGTTGCAGATGGTCGGGATGACTCGCTGGGCCGTCATCAACCGTCGCGAGGCCCAGGCCCGGGATGCGCGGGTGCTCGAGCGCGCTCGTGCGGCGGGGGTTCCGGGCGGAATGGCCGCCGCGATCGAGGCCGGTGTCCCGCTCGCCACCGGCGGCATCGCGGGCGGCTTCGGGCCGCGCGCCCCGGAGGCCGATACCGAGCCGCATTCACTCCTGCCCCCGCCCGGCACGCCCATGGCGGGTGACAGGTCAACGCTCCGCATCGAGCCAACCAAAGACTCCCCGTACGCCCTGGAAGACACGAGCCCGAACGACCCCTGATCGCCACGTGTTCGGAGCCTGTCCCCCGCCCGTTTCCCGGCTAGACCGATGCGAGCCTTTGTGTTCTATTGATTCTTGCGGCGGGCTCTCCCGCCGCGGGAGATCCAAGCTCTTGCCCACGCCCACCCGCTCAGCGAACCCCCCCGTCCCCGCCCCCGCCCCGGCCCCAGGTGCCAAGCCGCTGCGCTGCGGCGTGATCGGTGTGGGCCGGATGGGGCGTCACCACGCTCGCAAATACGCCGAACTCAAGGGGGCGACTCTGGTCGGCGTTGTTGACATGGATGCCGAGCGCCGCGGCGCCATCGCCGACAAGCACAACTGCAAGGGCTTCTCCGCCGAAGCGGACCTGCTGAAGGCGGGCGTGGATGCCGTCAGCATCGCCGTCCCCACCGTCGAGCACCTGCGCGTCGCGACGCAGTTCCTGGAGGCGGGCGTCGCATGCCTGGTCGAAAAGCCACTGGCCACCGATGTCGATGAAGCGCGCAAAATGGTCGAAGTCGCCAGCCGCACCGGCGCGGTCCTGATGGTGGGCCACATCGAGCGCTTCAATCCCGCCGTCCGCGCCCTCCAGCGGGCCCAGCAGCAGATGCAAGAGCAGGGCTTCGGCGGCATCGTCCCCCGGTTCATCGAGGTCCACCGCGTCAGCCCGATGACCTTCCGCAGCGTCGATGTCTCGGTCGTCATGGACATGATGATCCATGACCTGGATGTCGTGCTGATGCTCATGGAGGGCCGCGAGCCGGTCCGCATCGACGCCTCAGGTGTCGCCGTGCTGACCGAGCACGAGGATGTCTGCAACGCT
>JBIPMO010000357.1:0-2969 GCA_044369085.1 Phycisphaerales bacterium | reverse complement strand
GCGGGCAGGAGCACCTCGATGTGGATCGGCACATCGGCGCTGATGAAGTGCGACCCGTAGTGGATCACCTCGGTCACCGCGACGATCGCCACCGCGTACCCAAGCACCCACCGCCAGGTGATCGGCACACGGACCCTGTGCAGCCATCTCCACGCGATCCAGAGCTGCACCGCCATGATCACCACGATCACCCCGAGCTGCCACTTGACACCCACCATCATCATCTTGAGCGGGATCATCAGCAGCACAACAAAGAGGTCATCGAAAATCGCCAGGATCCGTGCTTTCCCGAACAGCCAGGTCGCCGACAGCCCGGCCGCCGCCAGCATGCTGAACAGGATCCCCGCCGATGTCGGCGCTGAGAAGCACCCCGCCAGCAGCGACTCCTTGATGACCCCCGGCGCACCCCACGCCTCGCGCGGCGCGAGCACGAAGACGAAGTACGCCGCGCAAAAGAGCCACGGCAGCGTCGCAGCGCTGCACGCGATCACCGCATCCCACCCGTATTTCCCGAGCGCCTTCTTGTCGACCTCGAACTCGTACCCGACATGAATCATGATGAACGCCAGAGCGGTCATCGTCAGCCACGTCACCGCGTGCTCATACCCCCCGAGAAAGTCCGGCGCGATCGACCGCGGCAGGACCTGTGACAGGACCATGCCCGCGAGGAGAAGCACTGAAAAGAGTAAGACCTTCTTCATATCTGCTCAAGATAACGAGCCCGGGGCGCGGGGCCCCGGGCTCGGTTGGATGCTCATCGTCAGGCTGCGCCTGATCCCCGATGCCTAATCACTCAATAGCGGTAGTGCTCGGGCTTGTACGGCCCGTTCACGGCCACGCCGATGTAGTCGGCCTGGTCCTTCCGCAGCACGGTCAGCTTGGCGCCGAGCTTGTCGAGGTGCAGGCGAGCCACCTTCTCATCCAGGTGCTTGGGCAGCGTGTAGACCTTCTTCTCGAGCTTGGAGTAGTCCTGCCAGAGGTGGAGCTGCGCGATGGTCTGGTTGGTGAAGCTGTTGCTCATGACAAAGCTGGGGTGGCCCGTGGCGCAGCCCAGGTTCACCAGGCGGCCCTCGGCCAGGATGATGATGCTGTGGGCCTTGATGCCCTTGGCGGGATTGGCCTTGAAGCGGAACTCATCGACCTGGGGCTTGATGGTGATGCGCTCCACCTCGCCCGACTCGACGAGCTTGTAGAGGCCGACCATGTCGATCTCGTTGTCGAAGTGGCCGATGTTGCACACGATCGCGTTGTGCTTCATCTTCTTCATCATGTCGACGGTGACGATGTCCTTGTTGCCCGTCGCGGTGATGAAGAGGTCGGCGGTCTCGAGCACATCATCGGCCGTCAGCACCTGGTAGCCGTCCATGCAGGCCTGCAGGGCGCAGATCGGGTCGATCTCGGTGACGACCACGCGGCACTTCTGGGCCGCCATGGACTGCACCGACCCCTTGCCCACATCGCCGTAGCCGAACACCACCGCGACCTTGCCCGACAGCATCACATCGGTTGCGCGGTTGATGGCGTCAACCAGCGAGTGGCGGCAGCCGTAGAGGTTGTCGAACTTGCTCTTGGTCACGCTGTCGTTGACGTTGATGGCGGGGAAGAGCAGCTCGCCCTTCTTCTGCATCTCGTACAGGCGGTGCACGCCCGTGGTGGTCTCCTCCGAGACGCCGCGGATGTAGGGCACCATGCGGTGCCAGAAGGTGGCATCTTCCTGCAGCTTCTGCTTGATGACCGCGAGCACGATCTTGAACTCGTGGTTGTCGGTCGAGTTCGGGTCGGGGAGCTTGCCCGTGGCCTTGAACTCCTTCTCGGCCTTGTACCCCTCGTGGATCAGGAGGGTGGCATCGCCGCCGTCATCCACCAGCACGTAGGGCCCGTTCGACCCGTTCTTGTCGGCGGGGAAGGTCAGCGCCTGCAGCGTGCACCACCAGTACTCCTCGAGCGTCTCGCCCTTCCAGGCGAAGGTGGGGATGCCGGGCTTGCCAGGGCGGCCCGCCACCATCGCGGCGGCGGCGTGGTCCTGGGTGCTGAAGATGTTGCACGAGGCCCAGCGCACTTCCGCGCCCAGATCGACGAGCGTCTCGGCGAGCACGGCGGTCTGGATCGTGTTGTGCAGCGACCCGCTGATGCGGGCGCCCTTCAGGGGCTGCTTGGCGGCGAACTCTTCACGCGAGGCGACGAGGCCGGGCATCTCGTGCTCGGCGAGCTCGATCTCCTTGCGGCCGAACTCGGCCAGGCTCATGTCGCGGACCTTCGAGGACAGGTCGCTGGTGAGCGGAAGCCCGGTGTTGAGGAAGATCTTGCTGACGGTGTTCTGCGTTGCGGTCGTGGACACGATGTGCTCCTGAAATGATGAAAGTGTGTGCGTGTGCTGCGTGGTCGAGCGCTGAGATGCTGAGTTCGTAAGAGCTTGGCTACCCGATGCTGGTTCCTTCCCCGATCCCTGATCCCTGATATCTTGTCCCTTCTTTCCTCACCCCTTCTTCGAAGTCGCGACGAACAACCCCGGCCCCTTGGCATCAGGGTCTGCGGGCAGGCTCGTGATGCGCACTTCGCCCAGCCCCGCGCTCGCGAGCATCCGCCCGATGCGCTGGCCGGAGAATCCGAGGTGAACGTGGCCCATGGTGTGCCTGTATTCGGTGCGGTCGTGCTCGAGCATGTCGACGATCAGCGCCACCCCGCCCGGGCGCAGGATCCGCCGCATCTCCGTCAGTGCTTCGACCGGCTCGGTCACGTGGTGCAGGACCATCAAGGACATGGCCGCATCCACGCTCGCATCCGCCAGCGGGACCGATTCGATCGGAGCATCCAAGAAGCGGACGTTGCCGAGCCCCGCGAGCCGCTTGCGCGCTGCATCGAGCATGGGCCTGGACTGATCGACCGCGATCACTTCCCGGACGTAGGGTGCGACGAACTCGGCCCCGTTCCCCGTGCCGCACCCCAGGTCCGCCACCGTCCAGTGCGAG
>JBIPMO010000055.1:0-13786 GCA_044369085.1 Phycisphaerales bacterium | reverse complement strand
CCCGTCCTCGTGCGTGGCACCCTCCCCTAGACGCGCCCGCATGGTGAAGCCGCTTCCAAAGAGAGACTGGCGAACATCGTCCCACTCCCCAGCGACCCGCCCGAAGAACGAGAGCGAATCCACACGCCGCTCGGCGATGATCGCGTCCACGCGCCGCAGGTCATCCTGGACCAGTAAGTCATCCGCGAGCTGCGATGCGATCGAGTGCCAAAGCGTCCTAGTCGCCGGCTCGAGATCATCCTGTGTCAGCCGGTACAGGGTGGCCGTTCCCTCGGCCCGCTTCTGGAGCAGCCCGGCATCAGACAACACCTTGAGGTGACGGCTGACCGTGGACTGAGGCATCTGAACGACCTTGGCAATCTCCCCGACCGATAACTCGTGCACTTCCAGAAGCCGACAGATACGCAGCCGCACCATCTCGCTCAAAGCGAGCAGGCGGTCGGTCAGCGGAGTTGTGGCGGCAGATCGTTTCATCCGTTTATCCGGATGAATGGTAGCATTGCTCGGTTCTGTGTCAAGTGCGGGTTAGCAGACCTATCCGAACAGAACCCGTTTTTGGCCCGGCGCTGCCAATCCAGAGCCGCAATCCTGGCTTCAAGCATGAGGTGCTGACCGCTCCAACGGCAGGCCGCCGCGATAGCCGCTCAACAGCAGCAACGAGCGCGAAGTGGATGTTCTGCACACCTGCTCGGAGCATTCCTGCCCGCGCCAGTCAGGCGGGCCACGTCGTAGGGAGCAGGCCGCATCGGTCTCACGACTTCCACAGCCGCCCCTTCGCCTCGATCTGATCCGGCCTTTGCGAGGCGGTTGCGGGCAGGGCCGAATGGACTGGTCAGTGCCCGAGGCCGAGGTCTCGAACACCAAAGCGGGCGACCGGACTCGAACCGGCAACATTCAGCTTGGAAGGCTGACACTCTACCATTGAGTTACGCCCGCGAATCGGCACGATTGTAGCCACTCGGTGCGGCTTCGCGTTCGGCCGAAGCATCGGGGCCGTGGTCAGGCCTATCCTCCTCCCCCGTGCTCCTGAACGCCCAGAACATCTCCAAGACCCACGCCCTCCGGCCGCTCTTCGATGATGTCTCGGTCTCGATCCGCGAAGGCGATCGGCTCGCGCTCATCGGGCCCAACGGCACCGGCAAGTCCACGCTGCTCAAGCTGCTCGCGGGTCAGGACACGCCTGACTCGGGCAAGATCACCGCCGCCAAGGGTCTGCGAGCGGTCTACGTCCCGCAGCTCGACCAGTTCCCCGCATCGATGACTTCGCGCGAAGTCGCCATCGAGGCCGCGATCTCGGCCCTCGGCGCGGCGGGCGACCATCATGAGGCCGACATTCTGGCTGACATGACCCTTGACCGCGTCGGGTTTGACGAGGCCCACGCCGCCGCCCCCGCCGAGGCCCTCTCTGGCGGCTGGCGCAAGCGGCTCAACATCGCCCGCGCCTTGTGCCAGGCGGGCGGCGAACCGGACCTCCTGCTCCTGGACGAGCCGACCAATCACCTTGATCTTGATGGCATCCGCTGGCTCGAAGACCTGCTCAAGCAGCCCTCGGGCTCGCCAACGGCCGCGTGCGTCTTCGTGACCCACGACCGCGCGTTCCTTGAGAGCGTGGCGACGCGCATCGTCGAACTGAGCCCCGCCTACCCCAAGGGAACCCTGGCCGTCGAGGGAAACTACACCGAGTTCCTCCGCCGCAAGCAGGAGTTTCTTGAGGGCCAGGCCCGTACCGAGCGGGCCCTCGCCAATGAGGTGAGGAAGGACATCGCCTGGCTCTCGCGCGGCCCGCAGGCCCGCCGCACCAAGGCCAAGAGCCGCGCCGCCGCCGGTTACGAGCGCATCGAGGCGCTCGCCGAGGTCCGCGGCCGCAACAACGCCGTCGCCACCGCCAGCGCCCGCGTTGATTTCTCCGCCACCGACCGCCGCACGCGCAAGCTCATCGATGCCAAGGGCATCGCCAAGTCCCTCGGCGGCCGGTCGCTCTTCGTTGGGCTTGACCTGACGCTCGGCGTCGGCGATTGCCTGTGCCTGCTCGGGCCCAACGGGTCGGGCAAAACCACGCTGATCCGCGTGCTCACAGGGGAACTCGCCCCGGATGCCGGCATCGTCGAGCGATCCGAGCCGCCGCCCACGGTCGTGGTCTTCTCCCAGCACCGCCGCGACTTCCCGCCCGGGATGCTCCTCCGCGAGGCGCTGGTGCCCATCGGCGATGTCGTTCGCTTCCGCGGTGTGCCCATGCACATCACCGCGTGGTCCCGGCGCTTTCTTTTCCGCGACGAGCAACTCGAACAGCCGGTCGGGTCGCTGTCGGGCGGCGAACTGGCCCGCATCCACATCGCCCGCATCATGCTCGAGGTCGCCGATGTGCTGGTGCTGGACGAACCGACCAACGATCTGGACATTCCCACCCTCGAAACGCTCGAAGAGGCGCTGGAGGACTTCCCGGGCGCGATCGTACTGGTGACCCACGACCGGGCCATGCTCGACCGGCTTGCGACCGATGTGCTCTCATTCGATGGCCTGGGCGGGTCGAGCATCTACGCCACCCTCGATCAGGCCCTCGCGGCCCGGTCGGCAGCCCTCGTTGCCGCGGAGAAGGCCCGCATCGCATCGCTCGCGCCGCGCACCCAGCCCGCCGCGGACGTCACCACCAGGCCAAAGCCCGAGCCGCCCCGCAAGAAACTCACCTGGGCCGAGCAGCGCGATCTCGAAACGATCGAGCAGAAGATCCACGATGCCGAGGCCAAAGCCGCCAAGGCCGAAGCGGCTCTGACCGACCCCAAGGTCATCGCCGACCATGTCAAGATGACCGCTGCATGCCAGGCGCTCAGCGATGCGCAGCACGCGGTCACGGCGCTCTACGCCCGCTGGCAGGACCTTGAGTCACGCAGCAGTTGAAGCAGCGGCCTACCTCAGCCGCCGCTCGACACCTTCACGAACGTCCCGCGCTCCCGGTCCTTCACCACCCCCGGGAACCTCAGCACGCGCCCGTGGGCCGCGACGTAGACCCCCGGCTCGACGACGCTCGTCGCCAGCAGCGCCTCGGTCAGGTTCTGCAGCGCATCGGAGCGTTTCATCTCGAAGGGCCTCATCGCGCCAGTCAGCACGACGGGCACACGCGGCGGAGCGACCCCCGCCGGCCCGAACAGTTCCGCGTGCAGCCGCTCGCCCGTCACGCACAGCGTGTCCGTCCCGTGCAGGATGATGACCCCCGTCGTGTCCTCGGGCGGCCTGATGACCGTCCGCACCGCCGCCACGATCTGCTCGCGGTCCATCTCGGTCATGTGCAGGCTGTCCTTGCTCATCAGCTCGCGGATCTGGATCTGGGTGTCCGTCAGTTTCAGCCGCGAAAGCATCCTGCGCACGATCGGCCCGCGGTTGGTCAGCATCCCGCTGAACTCGTCGTAGGTCTTCTCGATCGTACCCCCGGTGGTCAGCAGCACGATGTTGCGGGTGTCGGGCATTGGTTGATCGCGGGACAGGTGTGCAAGGCGGGCCAGTCTGCAAACAGGCTCACGATGGGTCGCACGGACAGGATACGGCGGGCTCTTCACCCGATCGGTGTGGGCTTGCCCTCTTCATCCACCGAGACCATGGTCACATCCGCCGCCGTCACGGGGATGTCCGATTCCTTGGACGCCGGGCGGTCGGCCCGCACATCCACGTGCACCGAGATGCTCGTCCTGCCGATCCGCGTCGTCCGGGCCCACAGGCTGAGGATGTCGCCGACGTGCACCGGCTGCTTGAACTCGATCTGCTGCATCGCGACCGTCACGTACCGCTGCGATGACTGCCTCAGGGCTTCGATCCACGCCGCCTGGTCGATGAGCGACAGCAGCACGCCTCCGAAAATCGTCCCCTGCGGGTTGGTGTCCCGCGGCATCATGACGTTCCGGAGCGCCGGTGACGGGCTGGGTGGGAGTGGGGGCATGCAACGAGGGTACCGACTTCTCCCATCCCAACCGCCAGCGCTAAGAGTGTGCAAACCCCAGCCGCCGGCCCGGTCCGCAGCTACATTGAACCCATGAAGCTCGCCCTACATCTTGCCGCAGCGCTCCTGGCCGCGATCGGTGCCATGGCGCACTCCGTTCACGCCCGGCAGCCCGCCGCGAGCGAACCCCTCAAGCCGCAGGGTGTCATGGGCACCGGGTTCAAGGTCGACCAGGTGCTCTCCCGCATCGCCTTCGGCTCGTGCGCCCAGCAGGCCCGCCCGCAGCCCATCTGGCACGCGATCGCTGACCTCAAGCCCGACCTCTTCATCTTCACCGGTGACAACGTCTACGCCGACACCAAGGACATGGCCAAGCTCCGAGCGGACTACGCCAAGCTCAACGCCATGCCCGGATTCGCCCGCCTCCGCGAGCAGGGGTGCCCCATCCTCGCGACGTGGGACGATCACGACTTCGGCAAGAACGATGCGGGGGCCGAGTGGGAAGCCAAGCGCGAGAGCCAGCAGGTCTTCCTCGATTGGCTGGGGGTGCCCGCCGATTCGCCGCTGCGGCAGCGCGAAGGGGTGTACTCCTCGATCATCGTGGGCCCCGCGGGCCGGCGGGTTCAGGTCATCCTGCTCGACACGCGCACGTTCCGGTCGCCCGTGCCCGATCGCGGCCCTGAACCCTCGCGCGCTCTGGGACACCCGGGCATGTTCCTGCCCAACACCGACACGTCCTCAACGATCCTCGGGCCCGACCAGTGGGCATGGCTCGGCGAGCAGCTCCGACTTGATGCGGACCTCCGCATCATCGTCAGCAGCATCCAGTTCGTCGCCGATGAGCATCACTTCGAGATGTGGGCCAACTTCCCGCACGAGCGCGAGCGCATGATCACGCTCATCAACTCCGCCCACGCCTCGGGCGTCATTTTCATCAGCGGCGACCGTCACCACGCCGAGATCTCGCGCCTCGACCCGACGAGCAGCGGCGGCAGCCCGGTCTACCCGCTCTGGGATGTCACGAGCAGCGCCCTCAACCAGACCAAGCGCTGGGGCAACGAGATCAACCCGCACCGCATCGGCACGATGTACAACGATGAGAACTTCGGGCTCATCGAGATCAACTGGGCCGCCGCCGATCCGCTCATTTCGCTGCAGATCCGCGACATCGCGGGCACCCCGCTGATGATCCAGGAAGTTGCGCTGTCGGCTCTGCGGGCCAAGTGACGCAAAGGCTCTTGGCACCCCTGAAGGCGCAAGTTCACGCTTGCCGGGCCACGCCCGAGCAGGGGCTTGATTTTGGCCGCCAACCCCAGAAGTTCCTCGCCAAGAGCATGAGGCCAGCCGAGCACGTGCGCAAGTGATTGTCAAATATTGACTTGCAGCCGTCGATTCGTTTGGCCGCCGCGATCTGTCCGATCCCCTTCATCGGGCCGTGCTCTAAGGGCATCGCCTCAGTTCGCGCAAATCTGATCCGTCGCACAAGCGAACGCCGAACAAAGTGGTGAGCGGTGGCGGAGGCCATCGTTTGCCCGCCGGGCATGGTTGCACGGCGAGCAGAGACCGACCGTCCCGACGAGGTCAAGGAATGACCGGACCGTCAGGATCCAGCCGTCCACCCCACCCGCCCGGCCAGCCGGTCGGTGACCCCGCGCTCAGCACGGGTGATCCGAATCTCTGGGCCCCCAGGCTCGGGCGCATCCTTGATCGCCAGCGCGACCTGTACGCCACCCTCGACGGGCTGGCACGCTCGCAGTCCGAGCGCATCGAGGCCGACGACTCCGATGGACTCCTCGATGTCCTGTCGCGCCGCCAGGCAGTGGTCGATCAGGTGGTCGCTCTGAATGATGAACTGACCCCGTTCGCCAGGCGATGGGAAGAACTCGCGCCCCGCCTCTCGGCCCCGCACCGCGAATCACTCCGCCGCAAGTTCGATGAGGTCACACGACTGGTGCAGTCCATCCAGCAACGGGATGAGGCCGATCGCCGGGCCCTCGAATCGCGACGCGACGCGGTGGGCTCGGAACTCGAAGGGCTCGCACGCGTGCGTGGTGCGGCGGCGGCCTACGGCAAGCCGCCGACGAGCGGGCCCCTGTATCAGGACCGCAGCGCATGACCGCCGCTCATAGTGTCCATCCAGGGTCCGATGCGATCGCCGAAGCGAAGCCCCCGGCACCCACCCCGGCCGCGCCTGCGCCGAGCCCCTCCGCATCGTTGTCGGTCTCCGACCTTGCCGAGCTCATCACATCGTTCAACGATGTCACGGCGCGACTGCAATCCACGCACGAAACGCTCCGCGGCGAGGTGACCCGGCTCGAAGCCGAGCTCCGCGATGCCAAGGAGCAGTTGCACCGCGCCCAGGAACTGGCCGCTCTGGGCGAGATGGCCGCGGGTATCGCCCACGAGGTCCGCAACCCGCTTGGTTCGATCAGGCTCTACGCATCGGCCCTCGCCCAGGACCTGTCTGACCGCCCGGCCGAGCGTGAGCTCGCGACCAAGATCGCGGGCTCGGTCTCGCGACTCGACGCGGTGGTGGGGGATGTGCTGACATTCGCTCGCCGCATGGTCGTCAGGGAAGAGGAAGTGCCCACGGGCAAGCTGATCGATGATGCGCTCGACGCCTGCGCAGCGCTCTTCGAGCGCCACGCGATCGTGCTCCACCGCCCGCGTCGCCGCGAGCTGTTCGTCCGGGGCGACGCGGTCCTGCTGCACCAGGCGCTCGTCAACGTGATCCGCAACGCCGCCGAGGCCATGGGCGAGGCCGGATGCGTTTCCGAACGTGCCATCTGGATCGAGGCCCGCCGCACGCGCTCCGTGACCGCCGAGGGCGGCGCTGCGCTCCAGCAGGTCACGGTCCTGAGCGTCCGCGACAACGGGCCGGGCATCCCGGAAGACGTCCTGTCGCGGGTCTTCAACCCCTTCTTCACCACGAGGCACACCGGCACCGGGCTGGGGCTGGCGATCGTTCACCGCATCATCGACGCCCACAAGGGGCGCGTGGTCATCCGCAGCAACGCCGCCGCCGCCACGGGCCCGTCTTCCACCGGCACCACCGTCGAGTTCCATCTCCCATCGCCGGCCGCGGCGACGGCGGTTATCTCCCAGACGAACCACCAGCAGCACGTCCACCAGCAAGAGGCAGCATGATCACGCACACGATTCTCGTCGTCGATGACAAGGAAACCCTCCGCGACAGCGTGGGTTTTACCCTCCAGCGAGCCGGGTTCAACGTGATCGTTGCCACCGGCGGCGAGGAGGCGCTCGAGATCATCGCCAAGAAGCGCCCCGATGGCGTGATCACCGACCTCAAGATGCCCGGGATGACCGGGCTGGAACTCATCGAGCGCGTCAAGCAACTCGATGAGGACATGCCCATCATCCTCATGACCGCTTACGCCACCATCGAGACGGCGGTGCAGGCCATCAAGCTCGGCGCTTACGACTATCACACCAAGCCCTTCGAGGGCGACGAGATCGTCATCAGCGTCAAACGATCGCTCGAGCACGCCCGCCTCCGCCGCGAGAACGCCGTGCTCCGAGCCCAGGCCGAGTCCTCATCGCCCGGCGCCATGGCCCAGCACGGGCTGACCGGGCTCGACCGCATCATCGGCCGCTCGCAGGCCATCCGCGACATCAAGGACAAGCTCCGAGCCATCGCCGCTTCGCAGGGCACGGTGCTCATCGCGGGGGAATCGGGCACCGGCAAGGAGGTCGTCGCCCGAGCCATCCACGAGATGAGCCCCCGGTCCGGCGAGCCCTTCCTCGCCATGAACTGCGCTGCGATGAGCGAGTCGCTCCTCGAATCCGAGCTCTTCGGCCATGAGAAGGGCGCCTTCACCGGGGCCGACCGCCTCCGCAAGGGCCGGTTCGAACTCGCCCATCGCGGATCGCTGCTGCTCGATGAGGTCTCCGAGGTCCGCCCGCAGATCCAGGCCAAGCTCCTGCGCGTGCTACAGGAGCGAGCCTTCGAACGCGTCGGGTCCAGCACCACCATCAGCGTCGATGTTCGCGTCATCGCCACCACCAACCGCGACCTCGCCATGGAGGTCAAGGGGGGCGGGTTCCGTTCGGACCTTTACTTCCGCCTGAACGTCCTGCCACTGCACCTGCCGCCGCTCCGCGACCGTCGCGAGGACATCGCGCTGCTGGTCGAGCACTTCGTCGCCGCGGTCTGCGCCCGCGAGGGCCGCGAGCCGCTCTCGATCTCCCCGGGCGCGATGGACGCCCTGACCAACTATGACTGGCCCGGCAACGTTCGCGAGCTCCAGAATCTCTGCGAGCGGGCCGTGGTCCTGACGCCCGGTGAAGTGATCGAAGCCGACCTGCTCGGCGGCTGGCTGGGCACGGCATCGGTCACCACGTTGCCCTCGGTCTACACGCCGACGATGCAGTCGCTGGCGCCGATGCATGCGACGCATCCCGGGTCGAACGGGACCGCTCTGCACCCCGCCGTGATCCGCGAGACCAAGCCGCTCTCGGACATCGAGCGCGAGGTCATCGTCGAGACCCTGCACCGCTACAACGGCCACCGCGTCAAGACCGCCCGGGCCCTGGGCATCGGTGTCCGAACCCTCGGCCTCAAGCTGAAGAAGTGGAAGGAGCTCCACCTCGTTGAGGAGGGGCTCTAAGCCGGTTGAAGTTTCGTTCCGGGCGGTGACCCGATGTCTCCGTCGATTGGCCCTCCGTTTGCGTGATCCCCAGCGATGTTCATAGACGGCCTGACCAACTCCGGCGCCCTGCCCAGCCTCGAGCGGACCATGCAGTTCGCCGCCCGGCGGCAGGAGTTGATCGCCCACAACATCGCCAACCTCAGCACGCCCAACTTCCAGCCGCTGGATGTATCGGTCTCATCGTTCCAGACCACCCTGGCCGATGCCGTCGATCGCCGTCGCGAGCGGTTCGGCTCCAGTCGCGGTGAGCTTGAGTTGGAGAGCACCCGCGAGGTCCACATCACCGGGCAGGGACTGCAACTGACACCCCAGACCCCATCCGGCAACATCCTCTTCCACGACCGCAACAACCGCGACCTCGAGCGCCAGATGCAGTCGATGGTCGAGAACCTGACCGTCTTCCGGACCGCCGCCGACCTCTTCAAGAGCCGGATGGACCTGCTCAATACCGCCATCCGCGAACGTCTGTAATCGCCCCCACGCCCCCCGGGGGCGGGGCGCCATCCCAAGGACTGACCCATGTACGGCGCACTTGATATCTCGGTCTCCGGACTCGTCGCCCAGCGGACACGCATGGATGTCATTGCCGCGAACCTCGCGAACCGCGAGTCCATCGTGGATGCCCAGGGCAACCCCAACCCCTACCGTCGGCGCATGGCGATCTTCCAGCCCGGCGACCCCACGGCCCGCACCGAGCGGGGCCAATCCTTGGGCGTCCACGTCGGCAAAATCGAACTCGACCAGAGCGACTTCCGCAAGGTGTTGGATCCCGATAGCCCGTACGCCCAGCCCGAAGGTTCGCCGGATGCCGGGTACGTTTACTACCCCAACATCGATTCGGTCTCAGAAAACGTCAACGCCGTGGATGCCGTCCGGGCCTACGAAGCCAATGTCGCCGCGGCCGAGGCGACCAAGAGCATGATCGCGCAGGCCTTGCGCCTCATCGCTTGACTCGCGCAGGAACGGCCTGATGCGCGTGAATCTCCTCGCGACTGGTCCGGCGACGGGCCGATAGAGCCCTTCAAGGTCGCCAATCCTCTGGCACCCACTTTGCGGATGCACCACCATGGTTGACCCAGTCGGACTCCTTCGCACCACGCCGCTCCCGGGGATGGATCCCGCGAGCCGCGTCGCGGGTTCGCCGGGATCGCCCCAGACCGGCGCTGCCGCGAGCGGCCCGAGCTTCAAGGATGTCCTCCTTGAGAACCTGAACAAGGTGAACCAGCTGCAGGCCGACGCGACGACCGCGATCGAGGACCTGCAGACCGGCCGCCGGACGGACCTGGAAACGGTCCTGTCCGCGACGGCCAAGGCCGACACGGCCTTCCGCATGCTTCTCTCGGTGCGGAACAAGATGATGGATGCGTACGACGAGATCAAGCAGATCCGCGTCTGACGCCCGCATCCGAGCATTCTTTGCGCTGGTGAGATTCCCTCCGGGCGAAATCTGCAGGTTCGCTCCTGCGCGACCCGAAACCTCAGATGGCTGGTGGTGCGGCGTGGTGTCGCCCGCCAGCCCGGCGCGAGGATCGCGCTGCTTGGCTCGGGCACGGAGGCCGACGCATGGAGCCGCTTCGTCGGGCGCTCGCCACCATCGGGCAGGCGCTCAACAAACTGACGAAAACCCAGGTTCTCCTGGTCTGCGCCGTGGCGGTGTGCCTCACCATGGTGCTGTTCATCGTCTCGCTCTACACCGGCAAGCGCGAGATGGTCGCGCTGATGCCCGGCCAGCCCGCAGACCAGCAGGCACGGGCCCTCCAGTTCGTCCAGGACAAGGGGGTCGAGCACGAGCAGAAGAACGGCGAGATCCTCGTCCCTCGCGGGATGCGTCCGGTCATCCTGGCCCAGATGGCCGATTCGGGCTCGATGCCCACCGACAGCAAGGTCCTGTTCGACAACCTGATCGAGAAGCAGTCCTGGACGCTCAGCCAGCGGCAGAACCAGCAGCTCGAGATCGTTGCCGTTCAGAACGAGCTGGCGAACATCATCGGCAAGATGAGCGGCATCAGGTCCGCCCGCGTCATCCTCAACCTTCCCGAGAAGCGCTCGCTCGGCCAGACGGCGTTGCAGCCCAGCGCCATCGCCACGGTCTTCCCCGCCAAGGCGCTGGACCAGAACACCGTCGACGCGATCGCCCATCTGGTCGCGGGGTCGCGCGGCATCGATATCTCGCATGTCCGCGTCATCGACGGGTCAAGCAACCGCCAGTTCTCGGCGGGCGATGACAGCGTCATGTCCGCATCCACCTACCTGGAGTACGTCTCGGCCGTCGAGATGCGCAAGCAGCGCCAGCTCCAGGACATGCTCGCGTCGTACATCCCGGGGGTGATCGTCAGCGTGCACGCCCAGGTCGATGTCACCCGCCGCCGAACCGAAAAGAAATCCATCCTGCCCGATGGCAAGGGGTCGGCCACGCTGCTCACGAGCGAGCAGAGCAAGACGCGCCAGGACACCCAGGCCGTCGACGGCGGCGAGCCCGGCCCGCGGAGCAACACCAGCGCGGACATCTCCACGGGCGGCGGTGGTGGGGCGGGCTCCTCCGAGAACACTTCCGATTCGCAGTTCCAGGCCGAGTTCGGCCGCGAGACGCTGATCGTCGAGGACCCGCGGGGCAACCCCACGAAGGTGAACGCGGTCGTGAACATCCCGCGCCCGTACTTTGTTTCGGTCTGGCGTTCGACCCAGCCCGCGGCGGCCGAGGGCGCGGCCCAGGCGGCGGCGGACCCGACCGAGGATCAGCTCAAGGCCGTCATCGATGCCGAAACGATCCGCATCAAGCGCGAGGTTGAACTGCAGATCGACACCTCCGCTACCAACGAGACGCAGCGCGGCGAGGTACAGGTCTCGATGATCCCATCGTTGCCCGAGATGGCCACCTCCGGGGCGATCGCACCGGCCTCGATCATGGGGCTGCCCACGGGCACGCTCGCCCTTGACGACGCGGTCAAGACCCTGGGCCTGGGGGGCATGGCCCTCGTCGCTCTGGGGATGGTGGTGTTCACCGCTCTCAAGGCCGGTAAGCGTGAGAAGCTGCCCACCGCCGAGGAACTTGTCGGGGTTCCCCCGGCTCTGGCGGGCGAGTCGGACGTGATCGGCGAGGCCGTGGAGGCCGACAGCGTGCTCCAGGGCATCGAACTGTCCGATGATGAGATGAAGAGCCGCAAGATGATGGAGCAGGTCGAGGACATGGTGAAGGAAAAGCCCGAGGACGCCGCGAGGCTGCTCGGCCGCTGGATCACCGGGACGTAACCCACGGAGCAGGACTGACCCATGCCGCGCAAGCCGGGCGAACGACTCCCCGAGACCGCAGCCGAACTGGACGGCGTCACCAAGGCCGCCATCCTGCTGCTGTCCCTCGGGCCGGAGCAGGCCGCGGGGGTGCTCAAGCACCTACAGCCCGAGCAGATCGAGGAAGTCACGCGCGAGCTCGCCGGCCTGGGCATCGTGCAGGACAAGCTCAAGCAGGACGTGGTCACCGAGTTCTACGGCGTATCGCTCGCCAGCGCCACCAACGCGGAGGGCGGGCTCGAGTACGCCAAGCAGATCCTCAAGAACTCGCTGGACTCCAAGACCGCCGACCGCGTGCTCCAGCAGATCCAGACGCAGGTTCAGAAGACCCCCTTCGCCTTCCTGCAGAAGGCCGAGGCGGAGAACCTGCTGACGTTCATCCAGGATGAGCACCCGCAGACGATCGCGCTGATCGTCTGCCACCTGCCGCACCACAAGGCGGCCGAGATCCTCGTCGGCCTGCCCCAGCAGAAGCAGATCGAGGTCATCAAGCGCATCGCCAACATGGAGCAGACCAACCCCGAGGTGATCCGCGAGGTCGAACGCGGCCTCGAATCGCGCCTGGCCACCATGCTCACCCAGTCGATGGAGCGGGCGGGCGGAGTCCCGATGGTCGCCGAGATCCTCAACCTCGCCGACCGCACCAGCGAGAAGGCCATCATGGAGGGGCTCGAAGCCGAGGACCCCGACCTGGTCGAAGAGATCCGCCGCCTGATGTTCGTCTTCGAGGACGTGAAGATGGTCGACGACAAGGGCATCCAGGCGGTGCTCCGCGAGGTCGACAACGCCGAGCTGGCGCTGGCCCTCAAGACCGCTTCCCAGGATCTGCAGAACAAGATCTTCGGCAACATGTCCGAGCGCGCGGCCGCCCTGGTCAAGGAAGACATGCAGTTCATGGGGCCGGTGCGCGTGTCGGATGTCGAGGCGGCCCAGCAGCGGATCGTCGATATCGTCCGCAGGCTCGAAGAGTCCGGCGAGATCATCATCGCGGGCCGCGGCGGCCAGGAAGAACTGGTGGTGTAAGCCATGGCCCTGCTCAAACGCGCCGATTCCGATCGGATGCCCCGGCCCGCGCTGGTCCTGGACCTTGGCGACCTGCGCCGCCAGGCCGAGGACCTCGAGCGTCGCACCCGCGAACGCGCGGGCGAGATCATCGAGCAGGGACGCACCGAGCGCGCCAAGCTGCTCGCGGGCGCGGAAGAACAGGGCCACGCCGCCGGCCGGGAGAAGGGCTTCGCGCAGGGCCTTGAGGAAGGCCGCACCAAGGGGCGGGCCGAGGCGATCGCCGCGCTGACGGCCGAGGGCCAGGCGTTGCAGCGCGCGTGGGAGGCATCGCTGGGCGAGTTCCTGACTCGCCGCGATGAAATGTTGTCGGAGGCTCGCACCGATGTGCTGCTGCTGGCCTTGATGATCGCCCGCCGCGTGGTGAAGCGCGTGGTGGATGTTGACCCGCGTGTGGTCGAAGACCAGCTCGCGGCGGCCCTCGCGCTCACCATCAGGCCGACTTCGCTCGTCATCGAGGTCCATCCCGACGATGCCGCGCTCGCGAACGAGGTTCTGCCGGGGATCGTCAAGCAGTTGTGCGGTGGCGCTCACGCTGCGCTGGTCCCCGATCCGGCCCGGACGCGCGGGTCGGTCGTCATTCGCACCGCGGGGGGAGAGGTCGACGCCTCCATCGATACGCAGATCGGCCGGATCGTCGAAGCCATCGTCCCCGCGGCCGGTCTTGAGCGGGCTCGACGAGCGCTCGACGATGCGACGGAGAAGCCCGGGTCGGTTGCCTCGGCCGACCAGGAAGGTGCATCGTGACGGTGCTCGCTCCAGCGCTCGAATGCGTCCGTCACGTCGAGACGGTGCGCATCACGGGGTCGGTCGCGGCGATCAAGGGGCTGACGATCCT
>JBIPMO010000213.1:0-5589 GCA_044369085.1 Phycisphaerales bacterium | reverse complement strand
CCCCTATCCCCTCCCCCCCCTCACCCCGTCCCATACAGCCGATCCCCCGCATCACCGAGCCCGGGCATGATGAAGTCATCGCTGTTCAGCTCGCGGTCCAGCGCCGCCGCGTACACCATCACATCCGCGTGCTCGCGTTGCAGCCGCATCACACCCTCGGGCGATGCGACCAGAGCCAGAAACCGGATGTCCCGCGCCCCCGCCGCCTTCAGCATCGCGATCGCCTTCCCCGCGCTCCCGCCCGTCGCGAGCATCGGGTCCACCAGGATCACCGGGCCGGAATCCAGATCCTTCGGCAGCTTCGACAGGTACTGGATCGGCTGCCGCGTCGTCTCATCCCGGAACAGCCCGATGTGACCCATGCGTGCCTCGGGCACCAGCTCCAGCACCCCCTCGGCCATCCCAAGACCCGCTCGCAGCACGGGCACCACCGTGATCGTCGCCGAGATCCGCGTCCCGAGCGTCCGCTCCATCGGTGTGCTCACCTCCATCCGCTCGCTCGGAAAGGTCCGCGTCACCTCGAACACCATCAGCCCGGCGATCTGTGCGAGCAGAGCCCGGAACGCTCGGAACCCCGTCTCGCGATCCCGCACGATCGTCAGCTTGTGCTGGATCAGCGGGTGATCAAACACGACCAGGTTCGGATGATTCGGCACGGGCGTCGACATGCGCCAGAAGGTACCCAGCCCCGCACCTGCCCGAGAACATCGATCCTCCCGCCAACCTCCCCGCTCCTCCGAACCGCCCCCGCCCCCCCCCCGGCCCCCGGCCCGGCCCCCGGCCCGGCCCCCGCCTCCACAACCTCGATCACAGCCACCCAGGCCCGCCAGGCCTCCCCAAGGCCTCTCCCAGGCCCTCCCTTGAGTCTGGGCTTCAAACCGGCTACTCTTCCTCTCCCCCGGCGGCCCAATCGCCGAGGAATCAGTCACTTTGGGGCTGTAGCTCAATTGGGAGAGCGCATCCATGGCATGGATGAGGTTGCCAGTTCGACCCTGGTCAGCTCCATTCAACACACCGCACGCCGCGAGCCCTCCGGACCTCGCGGCGGCGGAGAAGCGAAAGAGCCTCGGGACCCACATCCCGAGGCTCGTTGCGTTTTGGCGATCACTGCATTTTCTCCGACCTATCGATCAATGCCTGTGACGATTGCTCAAGAACTGTGGCACCAATACCCGCATAGCGCTCAAACCCGAATCATGAGCCAATCGGAGTGAGAGCACTTCGGCGTGTATCCGCCTTCTGTTCGGGCGGCCTACAGATGAAGTCGAGGCGTATGTACGACCACGTCTCGGTCGCGTTGAAGCCGGCTGAGGTGGCGTACCGCACATCGAGGTGTGCCACACGATGGTCGTGCAAGTTCCTCACCCGATGCTAGCGTCGCCGCCTCGAACGGAATCCGGCTGTTCCTGTGAGCGCGAATACTGCAATGACGCCCGGTGCCGGAACGCACGGGCCTTCGGAAAAGAAGGAGGTAACGATGATCATTAATTCTGCACCGTTCTCCTGATTATTCTTCAGTTCGAAGTACTCCCATGCTGGACATGGCGTGATCGTTCCCGAAACCTCCCCTGAGGAATTGAAGATATCCAGTCGGATGCTCGTCCAAGGTGCTGGGTCTGCAGATGGCGATGGTAGTTGCTGACTGATGCCAAGAACGGGCGAGCGCGCGTTGAAGGGCGAAGCGGAGGTCCAGTGAAAAGTCATGAGGATGTCTTTGCTGGTTCCGGTGTTTTCCTGGTTGCCGAGCCCGAAGAAAATCGAACTCCCAAATGGGAGAGTGATCGGTGGCATGTCGTCGCCGGGCTCGAACGGAGTCCACCCCGGCCAACTCGTTGTTCCGTTGGGCCCATACTCTGGAGCCGGCGGCAGGACAACCCGACCATCCGGCTGCCACACATACGCATCATTGATGGCCGCCATGGACGAACCGGTGCCGCATGAAGCCACCAGCAACGCCGTGACAAGCGGGAGATTGAAACGCATGAGATTTTCTCCTCTGTGCAATGGTGTCTCCCGCAGCGAGACGGAAACACCAATCAAAGACTAGCCGGCCGAACCCGCACGTCAATGAGTCCGTTTACCTATTCTGAGTGATCACCTTCATCCCCATCCGTAGGCACGTGGCAAGGTCGGGGATCCAAGGCTTCTTCGGGCGGGTGGCACAGTCGGTGAAGCCCGCCTCCTTCGGGTGCAACGGTCGAACGATCCGCCGTTCGACCGTGCTACCCCCCTCTCCCCGTCCTCCATCTCGGGCACACTGTCCAACTGCGGACAGTTGGACAGTGCCACCCGAACCAGAGCAACCCGCCCGATTCCTCAGGCCTCCAACCCCCGCCCCATCACAGTCAGCATCGTTGTCGAGATCGCCCGGCGGCACCACGAGGCCCCGCGACACACCGCACGAAAGGCATGTCTCCCGCTCGCGGATCACACCGAAGTCTCCGGCACTCACGCCCAGCAGCGCGCACATCGCCGCGCCAGTTCTGGCAACTGTAGACACCCTGTTTGATGGCAACGCTCAACTCGCCTCCGGGCCGCAGACGAGAATCACTGACCTGAGGACAGGTCTGTGGCACGATTTGTGGTCAATGCCACCCGCCTTCAGGAATCGGTGCCACCCGCCGAGTCACCTGCTTGCTTGTGGGAGTTTTCCTGTGGATGCCGAAAGATTCCCGTCGGCAGGGGGCGCGCGGCATCCCAGCCACGTGCGGGCGGAACTTGGGCGTTGCGATGTGGCGTGAACGGGCACAGGGCGCTTGACTCCGCACGTGGGCGCGGCAGAGTTGTTGAGTCTCTGTTCAATTTTCAACGAGGGAGAGATGAAGATGAAACACGTTGTGACCGCTGCCGCGCTGGTTGTGCTCGCCGCCGGGTCGATGGCCCGTGGGTCGACGATCTGGGACGAGTTCGCCAGCGGCGACCTCTCGGACAACCGCCTGAGCCCCAACCTCTTCAACCTGTCCGTTGGATCCAACGTACTGGTCGGCTTCATGGCCGGTGCGGATGGTCAAGGGGCGTTCGACCGCGAGTTCTTCAGCGTGACCGTGCCCGCCGGCGCGACGCTGGAACGGATCGACCTTCTCTTCTACGAATCTCCCGACGAAGCCGCCTTCATCGGCATCCAGCCCGGCGCGATCTTCGAGCCTGATCCGAGCGACGTCGGCCCGGGCGACCTGCTGGGGTTCACGCTCTTTGGCCCGCCCGATGTGGGAACGGACCTGCTCGCGGACATGTCGATGCTGGGTCAGGGGTTCAGCACGCCTCTGGGCGCTGGAACGTACGCTTTCTGGGCGCAGCAAACAGGCGACGCGACGGCGTGGACGGCATCGTTCATCGTGGTGCCGACGCCGGGCGTGGTCGGAGTGCTCGCGCTCGGCGCGATGGCGGCGATGCGCCGGCGGCGCGCTTAGGCGTAGCTACGTGACCCTTACTGGGTGGCGTGGTCGAGGATTGCGAGGCTTGGCTATGCCGGGGTGCTCGTGTTTCTCATCGGCGATGAAGGCGATTGGGCATAGCCAAGCTGGGCGCTTGGCCGTGCCACCGGCCACCCGCCAAAAGGTCGCGTAGAGGAGAAAGGCTCCATCGGCGCCACCCGATCCCCACCCCCCCTCACCCGCCACAACAAAAGAGCCTCAGGACCCACGTCCCGAGGCTCATCGCTTAGTCAAACTGTAAGAGCCGCTTCCGCGAGCAAGTCTCCCGCGAGCCATCGCCCGCGGCGAGCCCGCTTCACCGCCGGCGGCGCAGCCCCGCCAGAGCCGCCAGCCCCGCGAGGCCGATCGCGCCGGGCGACGGGATCACGTTCTTGAAGCCGATCTCAAACTTCAGCCCCTCGCCCGTGCTCGGGGGGTCGGCCACGCCGCCGCTCAGCGTGTCGGAATCCAGCGTCACCTTGGCGCTCAGCGTCCAGGCGATGCTCCGCATGTCGAGTTGGGTCACCACCCACTGCTCGCTGAAGAAGTTGTCCAGATCATCCAGCGGGTTCAGGTCCCCCGCCGGGATCGCATCCAGCTCGCCATCAAAGAACGAGCCGGTGTTCGCGAGCGATGACGTGAACGAGATGTCGCGCCACGCCACGCGGTTGTCCTGCGAGGCGACCCCCGCGCTCCCGCGGTTCTGCGTCCGAGCGTAGATGTGCAGCGCGTTGTAGTACGTGTCGAACGGCGTCACCGAGTCGATCGTCACGCGGTTGGTGCCCGCCGGAACGCTCGTCACGTTGCCCCACGACACGATGAAGTCATCGGCGGTGCCGGTCGTCAGGTCATCCATGGCGAACACCACACCCTCGCCCGGGATGTTCTGCACGCGGAACCCGTACTCGCGGCCCACGCTGAGCGACAGCGGCGCCCCGAACCCGATGAACGAGTTGGCGGGCTGCGCGTTGGATGGTGTCGTCCCGCGGATCAGCGCCTGATCCCAGTTGGTGTGCGAGGCTCGGTACCGAGCCATCCCCGCCGTCGGGCCGTTCACCGTCACCGGGTAGGCCGGGTTGATCTCGGCGACCGAACCCAGAGCCGGGGCCGAAGCCACCGCTGCGGCGGCAAAAACAAAGACGCGATTCAGCATGACGTGCCTCTTGCATGTCGCCGCGCTGAACCGTGCCCCCGAAGGTCACACAACCGGTCCGGAAAGGGCCACCGATCAGCGCGGGCGTTCCCACCCCAATCATGCGATTGCAAACCTGCCCGAGCCACCCGCCTATGCGGCAATCTCGCACCATTTTTCGCGGTTATCGGCACCGGCCTGAGAACCTGGGAAGACCCGCCGCAACCACCTGACCCGGGGGTGTGGGCTTTGTGCGGGCCGCGTCGATATCTCAAGAGGGATGCGCTGGGCATGCCGCGCGGTGGTCGCGCGGACCGTCATCGACGCTCCCGCCATTGGCCCAATCCCGGGCGGAGCCCACGTGCCCACAGACTCCATCACAGTCGGCACCGCAGCATCGGCCGATGCGCCCCCGCTCGTCGCGGGCCACGCCATCCTTGAAGCCAACCTTCAGGCACTGGCCATCCGCTCGCCGCGCATCGCCGAGCTCGTTCGCCGCGCGACTCCCCGCCCGGGCCTCACATGGTTCAAGACCGAGCAGGATGGCGCCTGGAGCGCCGAGCTCGATGGCCGCGCCCTGGCCAGCAAGCGACGCCCGCTCGACGAAGCGAAGCAGCAGGCCGCCGCCATCGACTTCCGCGATGCTTCGGGCATCGTCGTCCTGGGCTTCGGGCTGGGCTACCACGTCGCCGAGATCGCTCGCCGCGGCGGGGACAAGACCGCCATCATCGTCTTCGAGCCCGATGTGCCGCTGCTCCGAGCGGTCCTTGAGCACGCCGACCTGACCCACATCCTCCGCTCGGGCCTCATCTTCTTCTTCACCGATCCCGATGATGGCGCTGCCGTCAACGAATCCCTCGCGGGCCTCGAAGGCCTGCTCGCCGTCGGCATCGACGTCGTCGAGCACGCCCCGAGCCGGGCCCGCATCGCTGGCACCGGGGCCCGCTTCGCCGCCACGATCACGAGGTTCGCCGCCTCGATGCGCATGCAGATCGTCACCACCATGATGAACATGGAGACGACCCTGCGCAACCTCCTGATGAA
>JBIPMO010000212.1:0-5604 GCA_044369085.1 Phycisphaerales bacterium | reverse complement strand
CCGTACCCTTCGGCACGAAGCGCACCACCATCGGATCGTTTGGCATCGCCAGCGATGCCGACTGCGCATACTCAAGGTCCGCCGCCAGCGTCGTCGCCGCCGCCACCGCGCGCAGCGAATCGCTCGGTCTCAGCGCGGGCAGCGCGACCATCGCCAGCACGCCGAGCAGCGCCACCGTCAGCAGGACATCGATAAGAGCGAACCCGCGCTGCGCCACCGTTCAATCCTCCATGCCGCGGGCCCGGTTCGCCACGGGGACCGACAGCGCCCGACGATCATGCCGGATCGTCGGATCCGCCGTGACCGGCGGGGTCGTCCCCCCGCCCGAGCGCTCGGGGATCACGATGTCCTTGACCAGCCCCAGAGCGTCCTCCACCACCGCTTCAGTTTCTTCAACCACCACTTCTGTCGTGGATTTCACCGCCCAGCTCGTCGTGTCGATCGCCGACTTCACATTGTTCGTCACCACGATCGGATCGCTCGCCGTCGTCACACCCTTCAGAGCAAACGCCACCGCGTCGGTCGGAGTCCCATCCTCCTCGTACAGCGGCCCGCTGAGCTCGGTGTACCCGGTGCGCGAGTCCAGCGCGGGGTCGTAGTAGAGCCGAGTCCCGCTTTCGGCCTGCATGCTGCTCGCCGTCGCCCGGCCGATCAGAGTCGACCCGTTGCTCAGCTTCACCGTCGACTGAGGCGCGTGGATCGATGCCAGGCAGATCGAGTTGCCGCCCAGCGCGATCGCCGCCGACCCCGATCCGCCGCTGGCGGTGCTCACCGCGATCACGCGCACCGCATCAGGACGCCGGTACGTCGAGACCGCGTCCGGGTCGCGCGCCGCGTTCTGCCCCGTCGCGCGGTCCAGCCCGATCGCGGAGTTGTCGATCGTCATCCCGTTGTTCACGTAGATCTCGAGCTGCGCATCGGGCGTCAGCAGCTCGATCGCCCCGAGGTTCGTGACCGTGAAGCTGCCCGACACGTGCATCCGCGCCTTCCCGCGCACGCTGATCGCCCCGCGATCCCGGATGTCGACATCGGTGAACGCGTAGGTCGCCTGCGACGCCGTCCCGTCCAGGATCGCGCGGCTGTTGTTCCGCACCGTCAGCTTCTGGTGCCGCCCCTGCGGCAGCGTCGTGAAACCCCCCGAGACCGACAGCGTGCGGTCAAGCAGGTTCGCGATCAGCAGCGTGTTGAACGCCGAAGGCAGATGCTCCGCCACAGCCGGCACCTTCAGCGGGATCGTCTCGGACCCCGCGATCTCATCATCATCCAGGAACGAGTCCAGGGTCTCGCCCGCGTTCGCGTCGCGGTACAGCGTCACCCCCTCGGTCTTGGCGCCGTTGAACAGCTCCATGTTGCTCGCGCCGCTGAAACCCGTCCCGACTTTCACCGAGAACAGCGTCCCCAGCTCCGGGCTCAGCGGCCACTGCTTCACGACCGCGCCGGACTCGATCCGCAGCCGATCCTTCGCGAAAATCGCGAACTCGTTCAGGTGCGGGTCCACCACCGCTTCCACGGGCGTCGGGACCACCATCGACACGCGCCGCTCGACCGTCGTCGTCATGCCCCCAACCGTCGCCGTCGCCGTCACTCTCAGCTCGCGGTCAGTCGCCGACGGCGGGCCGCCGGACATGTTCGTGAGCCTCAGGTTGACCGTCCCGCCCGCGATCTGGAAGTTCTCGAGCATCCACAGATCTTCCGCGGCCTTGACCCAGTCCTCGCTGCTCTGCAGCGCCGCCTCGGCAAACTCGGCCGCCGCGTGCGCCGACCACGCGCTCTCCGATGACTCAAGCGCGTTGCGAGCCACCAGCGGCGTCGTCTCCTGACGCGTCAGCATCACCCCCGACAGCACCACACCCACCCCAAGCGCCATGATGACCAGGAACATCGCCACGCCGCGGCGCATCCGCCGCCCCGACCCGGTGACCGATCGATTGCCGAAAGTCGCCTTCATCGGACTATCCCTTCCCTTCTCTCAGCGAGGCTCCGCGTGGTGGACAAACACGTGGGCGGTCAGGACCGTTTCCGTTCGCGCATCCCCCGCTTCGAGATCCATCGTCAGGCGAACACGCCGGGCCGCCTCGACCGTCACCCCCTCGTGCGACAGGGACCAACCCGCGATCCCATCGCCCGCCACCTCAGTGCTCGTGTACCCGAGCGCCCGCTCCTGCTCCATGATGCTCAGGAAGTCCGACCCGCGAGCGAGCCCGATGTCGAACGAGTCCGCCAGTTCCTTCGGCCATTCCGCCGGGAACACCACGCGCTCGACCTCCAGCGACCCTCGATCCGCCGAGTACCACACCGCCCGCATTTCGCGCAGGTTCACCGTCCCCCCCGGCTTGTCGTCGTTCAACCAGATCACAAAGCCGCGCGCAGGATCGTGCTGGATCATGCACCGAGCAGGCTCCGTGTACGCCCGCAGCCGGACAAACGCCGCGTGCGCCCGCTGCAACGCGCTCCGCGCATCGCCCGCCGAGGTCATCCCGCGAGCCACACCCGTCATCACCGATGCCAGCGCCAGCGCCATCATCGACGTGATCGCCACCGCCAGCAGCAGCTCCAGCAGCGTCATCCCCGTGCGGGACGCCGCGCCGCAACCCAAGTTGGTCCGTTTCGCCGTGCTCACTTCGCGGCGGGCTCCACGATGAACGTCTCGACAGCCGCCACGTCGCGCCGATCATCGAACGCCGTCACGATCACGCGGCGGCCCTGAACCACGATCCCCGTTTCCTCATGCTCGATCTTGTGCGGTTCCACCAGCACGCGACGACCAAGCGACCAGTACAACCCAGGGTAGGCCTGCCCGTCGATCGTCTGGATCTCTCCAACCGCCTGCGTCATCCCGTCACGCAGCGCGAGCTGTTCGTAGGGCAGCGTCGCGAGCTCGGCCATCAGGTCGTCGGCCGCCATCGCTCCAAGCATCTGCTTCTGCCCCTCAAACGACAGCTTCTGCGACGCCGCCACCGCCGACATCACCGCCAGCACGATCACCCCCAGCAGCACCGAGGCCACCATCGCCTCGATCAGCGTGTAGCCGCGGCGCGTGGGCTTTCGCTCGCGGCTGGGTCGGCACGGGGATGGCTTCTTGCTTGGGAGGCTCATGCATCAACACTCCGACGCACCTCCAGCGTCGGAAACACCGCCAACCGGGGCCAGCCCGCCGCGGCCCCCGATGCTTCTCGGCCCCCACCCACCCCGATAGCTCCCCCGGGCCACCCGCGCTTCCGTCCAAGAACACGAGCCCGGGTCCGGGTTGCTCATCCGCGCGTTCCGACCGACCATGCCCCGCCCATGCGTCTCCCGTGGCTCATCTGGCGCTTCCTGCTCGCGGACCTCATCCGCCTGGGCATCCTCGCGACCGCCGCCCTCGTCGGCCTCATCGCCTTCGCTTTCGCGGTCCGCTTCCTCGCCGAGGGACGCATCGATGTCGCCGGAGCGGTCCGCCTCATGGCCATGGCCGTTGTCCCCATGCTCCAGTACGCGCTCCCCTTCGCCTGCGGCTTCGCCGCCACCCTCGCCTACCACCGATTCGCCGCCGACAACGAGGCCACCGCCGCCTCAGCGGGCGGCATCTCGCATCGCCGCGTCCTCGCGCCGGCCCTCTTCATCGGCCTGCTCCTCTCCGCGGGCCTCTTCTTCATGGCCCACCAGGTCATCCCGCTCTTCCTCCGCTCCATCGAACAGACCGTCACCCGCGACCTCACCGGCGTCTTCGTCCGTGCCATCGAGCGCGGCGAGGCCGTCCGCCTCGGCGCCTTCGAGATCCACGCCTCAGAAGTCGCCAAGGCCGGGCCCGACCCCGCCGTCGGCGCCACCGAACGACTCAGGCTCCGGGGCGTTCTCGCCGCGCAGGTCACCGATGCGGGCGAGGTCCGCGGATACGTCTCGGCCGATGAGGTCGGCGTCTGGCTCTTCGAACAGGAACTCGCGGGCGAGAACATCGCCAGCGCCCAGCTCGTCTTCAAGGGCGCCTCGGGCGAGGGACAGGGCGACCTCATCCAGGGCGGCACCATCGCCTCCCAGCGCGTCCGCATCCCCAGCACCTTCGTCGATGACCCCAAGTACCTCACCTACCAGCGCCTCGCCGCCCTGCGCACCAACCCCGAGAGCATCCCCCGCGTCGATCAGCTCCGTCGAGGTCTTCAGCTGCGGCTCCGGCAGCAGGAGGCCTTCGAGATCATCCGATCCGAACTTCGCACGCGCGGCAACACAACGCTCGCGCGCCTCGGCGGAGAACGGCTCGAACTCGCCGCCGCCGACCTCCGCGACGATGCGGGCAGGTGGCTCCTCGTGTCGCCGGAAGCCGGCACCGTCACCATCACACGCCGCCTCGCCTCCGGCTCGGCCCTCCGCGTCGCTGCCAGCGCCGCATGGATCGAGCCAGAAGACCCGGACCAGGGCCCGACCGAGGGCGGCGCGCTGCTCCGACTTGTCTACGACCCGACGGCACGCGTCTCGTCCGCGGAATCAGCCGAGACTGAGAGCATCCCCGCGCTCAGCCCGCAGACCGTATCGGTGAAACACGACCACGAAGATGCCGCGCCGACCGTCTCGGCCGCTCTCGCGCAAGCCCGCGACCGCCTGGCCGCGCCGGGGATCCCCGCGCGCGAGCAGCTCGCCACCGCCGCGAAGGCCCTGGCCGCCCGCGTCGCCGACCTGCAGCGCGAAGTCACGAGCAAGATGCACGAGCGCGCTGCCTACGCCCTCGCCTGCCTCTTCATCATGCTCTGCGGCGCCATCACCGCCCTCCGCAGGCAGTCCTCGCTCCCGCTCCCCGTCTACCTCTGGTCCTTCTTCCCGGCCCTCGCATCGGTCATCACCATCAGCGCCGGCCAGGGACTCACGCACAAGGAAGGCCCGCTCGGCCTCATCCTCCTGTGGGGAGGCGTCGCCGCCCTCGCCCTCTACGTCGCGCGCGAGTACGCCCGACTGTACAGGCACTGATCACGCGCGACATCACCACACCTGCGCCGCGCCAGCACCCCAGGACAAGTCCTCGATCGCCTTGCCCGTCGAGTGCTGGCCTTCCACAACCGGTACGATTGCCCTGCACCAAACCCATCACTCACCCGGGAGCACACCATGGCCAAGCGCGCTGCAACCGCCGAAACCAAGCCCGATTCCGCCATCATCGATGCGCTCATCAGCGCCTACAACGGCGAGCTCGAAACCATCATGAACTACATCGCCGCCAGCGTGAACCCCGATGGCGTCCGCGGCAAACAGGTCGCGCAGGCCCTCGCCGCCGATGTCCCATCCGAGCTCGGCCACGCCCAGACCCTGGCCCGCCGCATCAAGACCCTCGGCGCAGTCGTCCCGGGGTCGTTCCGCTTCAGCCCCGATCAGAAGCTCATGCAGCCCCCGAAGAACTCCGCCGACATCGTCGCCGTCATCAAGGGCGTCATCGCGGCCGAGGACTCCGCCATCGCCCACTACGAGCGAATCATCAAGCTCTGCGAGGGCAAGGACTACGCCACCCAGGACCTGGCCATCGGAATCCTCGCCGACGAGCAGGAACACCGCCGCGAGTTCGTCGGCTTCCTCAAAGAGTACGAGCACGGCGCGTAACCACACCGCCCCACTCGCATCTCTTTCTACTGCCTCTCGGTG
>JBIPMO010000211.1:0-5606 GCA_044369085.1 Phycisphaerales bacterium | reverse complement strand
ACGTCGCCTCGGGCGTCTACCGCGTCTTCGTCTATATCGCCATCACGCTCTTCATCCTCAATCAGCAGTGGGTCCTGGGCGCGATCCTCCTGACCTTCATCGGTCTCGCTTGGATGCTGGTACCGACGGGCAAGCTCATCCGCTTCCTCGCCGCCGACCCCGAGCTTGCCCGCGGCCGTTCGCGTGCCATCTGGACCACCGCCGCCGCCTGCCTCCTCCTCCTGATCGCTGTCGGGCTGATCCCGCTGCCCGATCACATCCGCATCGAGGGGGTCGTCGAGCCCGCCCGCTTCGCCAACATCTACGCGGGCACCGAGGGACGCATCGAGCACACCCGGGATTCCGGCGAGGCCGTAGCCCCCGGGCAGCCGCCCCTGATCAGCGCCGCCAGCGAGGACATGCAGTCGCGGCGGCTCATCATCACGACCGAGCGGGTTCGCCTCGCCGCCGCTCGCCGCATGGCCATGAGCGAGGACCCCGCCGAGGTCCAGCGCCTGCAGGACCAGATCGCCGCCGTCGAGGACCAGTCGGTGTGGGTCGATGAAAACCTTGCGGCCCTGACGATCGCGCCACCCATCGATGGCACCTGGATCGCCCCCGACCTCGCCTCGCGCATCGGCGGATCGATGCGTCGCGGCGAATCGCTCGGCGTGGTGGCCGACCTGTCCACGCTCGTGGTCCGGGCCACGGCCGACCAGCGCTCCGCCGCATCGCTCATCTCTGAAGCACGCCCGGCCGTGGAACTCAAGGCCCGCCGCCGCCCCGATCAGATCGCATCCGGCACCGTCGACCGCATCTTCCCCGCCGGCGCCGAGCGTCTCCCCTCGCCCGCGCTCGGGTTCGCGGGGGGCGGGACCGTCGCCACCGACCCCAAGGAGCGCCGCGGCGACAAGGCCGTCGAGCCCTTCTTTGAGGTCCGCATCAAGCTCGAACAGACCGCCGGGCTGCTGCCCGGGCAGCGCGTGATCGCACGCTTCCGCCTCGCCGACCGCCCGCTGCTGATGCAGGCCTGGCGCGAGATCTCGCAGGTCCTTCAGGAGCGCTTCCGCGTCTAGCCATGAGCGTGATCCGTTCCGAACTCTGGCGAGCCTTGGCCTCGGGCGGGATGCGCCGCGAGACGCCACGCAACCTCGATGCCCTTTGGCACCGCGGCGCTGGCCTCATCAAACGCCTCGGCACCCGCACATCACAGTTCATCGCGATGTCCGATCAGGTCATCGCGCTCCAGCCCGCCACCGAGGCCCTTGGCGACAAGGCCCTGCGCGAACACGCGACCGAACTCCGAGCGCGATTCCGCGCCGCCCGTGACACCTCCGCCGATCTCATACGGGCCTTCGCTCTCATCCGCGAGACAGCCCACCGCACCCTCGGCATGCGCCATTACCCCGTCCAACTCGCGGGCGGGCTCGCGATCGCCTCGGGCGCCATCGCCGAGATGGCCACCGGCGAGGGCAAGACCCTGACCGCCACACTCCCCGCCACGATCGCGGGCTGGCGCGGCCGCGGATGCCACATCGTCACCGTCAACGACTACCTCGCCCAGCGCGATGCCGCCTGGATGCGACCCGTCTACGAGGCCCTGGGCGTGACGGTCGGCTCCCTCGCGGGCGAGACGCCGCCCGCCGACCGGCGAGCCGCCTACGCCGCCGATGTCACCTACTGCACCAACAAGGAGGTCGCCGCCGACTTCCTGCGCGATCGCCTGCGACTGGGCGACACCCGCTCGCTCGGAAGTGCGCTGGTCCGGAGCTTCGGCATGCGCGGCCGCCTCGACGGACTGATGATGCGCGGCCTCGAATGCGCCATCATCGATGAGGCCGATTCGGTCCTCATCGACGAGGCCGTCACACCCCTCATCATCGCGGGTGAGGCGCCAAACCAGGCCCAGACTTCCGCGTTCGAGCAGGCCGCCATCATCGCCCGCGATCTCGACCAGGGCACGCACTTCACCATCGAGCGCCGCTATCAGGAAGTCAGGCTGACCCCCGCGGGCATCGACCGCGTCATGCAGGTCGCCACGCCGCTCGGCGGCATCTGGGCCGGAAGGCGGCGAGCGGAAGAGCTCGTCGTCCAGGCCCTCACCGCTCGCGTGCTCTACCTCCGCGACAAGCACTACGTCGTGCAAAGCGATGCCGTCGTCATCGTCGACGACTTCACGGGCCGCCTCATGCCCGACCGAACCTGGAAGGACGGTCTCCACCAGGCGGTCGAGGCGAAAGAGGCGCTCGCCGTGAAGTCGCCCAAGGACACGCTCGCCCGCGTATCGTTCCAGCGGTTTTTCCGTCTCTACAAGCGGCTCTCGGGCATGACGGGCACCGCCGCCGAAGAATCCGCCGAGCTGTGGCAGATCTACCGGCTTCCCGTGGTCGTGATCCCGCCCAACAAGCCCTGCCGTCGTAACGAGTTGCCCGACCGCGTCTTCGACGCCGCCGCCGCCAAGTGGGACGCCGCCGCCCAGGAAATCGAGCGCATCCACCGCGAGGGAAGACCCGTGCTCGTGGGCGCCCGCACCGTCGCGCAAAGCGAGCGGCTGAGCGAACTGCTCGCCGCCCGCGGTGTCGACCACCAGGTGCTCAGCGCCACCCGCCACGCGGAAGAGGCCCGCATCATCGCCGGTGCCGGCCATGCGGGCCGCGTGACCATCGCCACCAACATGGCCGGACGCGGCACCGATATCCGCCTCGAACCCGGCGTCGCCGAGCGCGGCGGGCTGCACGTGGTCAGCATCGAACGCCACGAATCGCGTCGCGTCGACCGTCAGCTCTTCGGCCGCGCCGGCCGGCAAGGCGACCCCGGCAGCACGCAGTGCTTCGTCTCGCTCGAAGATGAACTGGTCGAACGCTTCGCCCCCATCGCACGAAAGAAGCTGGCCTCGTCGGCCGCGACCGGCGGCGGCGAGATCCCATCGACCCTTGCCTCACCGCTCTTCGCCTCGGCCCAGCGAGCGGCCCAGCGGCTCGCGCGCGAGCGCCGCCGGGGTGTCCTCCGCGCTGATGACTGGCTCGACGATGCGCTGGGGTTCGCGGGCACCGGCGTGTAAATCACACCAGCGATCAGGCCTTGCCCTTGAGCATGCCCTTCCAGTACATGACCGGCAGCAGGTGCTTCTTGAGCAGGTACATGCTCAGCCGCTCCTTCGACTGGTCGAAGGGGAAAGACTCCTGCGGCTTCAGCTCGTAATCGAACTCCGCCAGGATCAACTTGCCGTAGCCGGTGACCAGCGGGCACGAGGTGTAGCCGTTGTACGCCCCGGGCAGCGCGGCGTCGGTGCCGGACTTCAGCTGCGCCAGCACGTTGGCCGCGACCACAGGCGCCTGCTTGCGGATCGCCGCCCCGGTCTTGCTCGTGGGAAGGCTCGAACAGTCGCCAAGGCCGAAAACATTCTTGAACTTCACGCTCCGGCACGTGGCCTTGTCCACATCCACCCAGCCCGCCGAGTTCGCGAGCGGCGACTGCTTGATGAAATCTGGCGAACTCATCGGCGGGGTGACGTGCAGCAGGTCGTACCGCTGAACCACCTCGATGTTCTTGTCCATGTCCTGGAACACCGCCTCGCGCGAGTCCGGACGCACCTCGACAAGGCTGTGCTTGAAGTGCGGCTCAAGCCCCTTGCGCTGGATGACCTTCATCAGCGCATCGGCGTACTTGGTGACCTTGAAGATCGCCGCCTCACCGCTGTAGAAGTGGATCCTCGCGTTGTCGCGCACACCCTGCTTGCGGAAGGCATCATCCGCGAGATACATGATCTTCTGCGGCGCACCCCCGCACTTGATCGGCGTGGCCGGATGCGTGAACACGGCGTCCCCGCCCTTGAAGCCGCGGATCGCATCCCACGTCGAGTTCACCGTCTCGTACGAGTAGTTCGAGCAGATCCCGCCGCGACCGACGTTGCCCTGCAGCCCCTTCACCTTCGCCCAATCGATCTGGATCCCCGCGGCGACGACCAGAACGTCGTAGGTCAGAGCGCGGCCCGTACGCGTCAGCACCGTGTTCGCATCGGGCTCGAAGGCGGCGGCGGCATCCTTGATCCACTGGACCCCCGATGGGATCAGGTCGGCCTGGCGCCGCCGCGTCGATTCGCGTGTCACCGCCCCTGCGCCAACCAGGGTCCACAGCGGCTGGTAGTCGTGGGTCTCCGAAGGGTCGAGGATGGCGATCGAGGTGCCCGGGCGATTCGCCTGAGCAACCCGCGAAGCGACGGAGATGCCCGCCGAACCGCCGCCGACGATCAGGACCGAGGAATGGGCTGCATTGCTCATGATTTAGCTCGCGTGTGGTGCGGCATCCCCCGGAGAACCCACGATTCAGACCCCGATCGCGGCGGAGTATAACGGTGACCGCGGGGTGCTTCACGCCTTCACAATGGAGCCTAGGCAATGTTCCTACGCATGGTGTACGACGAGAAACTGGCCCAAGCCGCCTACCTGATCGGTTGTCAGAAAACGGGCGAGGCGATCGTCTTCGATCCCGAACGCGATGCGGACCGATACCTGGCGCTCGCCGCTCGCGAGGGACTGAAAATCGTCGCCGTCGCCGAGACCCACATCCACGCCGACTTCGTCTCCGGAGCCCGGGAGCTCGCCGAGAACGGCGCGATCGTCTACGTCTCAGATGAAGGCGATGCCGACTGGAAGTACCAGTGGCTGGGCCAGAAATCCGGCGGCGGTGAGTACAAGCATCGCCTGCTGAAAGATGGCGACACCTTCACCGTGGGCAACATCGAGTTCAAGGCAGTTCATACCCCCGGCCACACCCCCGAGCACATGTGCTACCTCGTGACCGATCGCGGCGCGGGCGCGGCCGAGCCCATGGGGATCATCACCGGCGATTTCGTGTTCGTCGGCGATCTGGGCCGCCCCGACCTCCTGGAGACCGCCGCGGGCTTCATGGGCTCGGCCGATGCCTCGGCACGGCGACTCTTCGCATCGGTGCAGAAGTTCAAGTCCATGCCCGAGTACCTGCAGGTCTGGCCCGCCCACGGAGCGGGGAGCGCCTGCGGCAAGGCGCTCGGCGCTGTCCCGCAGTCCACCGTGGGGTACGAGAAGCGATTCAGCCCGGCGATCGCCGCATCCGCGAACGAGGCCTCGTTCATCAAGTTCATCCTGGATGGGCAGCCCGAGCCCCCGCTCTACTTCGCTCGGATGAAGCGGGACAACAAGGCCGGCCCGCGCATCCTGGGAACCGCCAAGGGCATCGCGAAGCCCGCCGAGATGACCCCGGCCCAGGTGGCGGCCCTCGATGCCCGCCGCATCGCGATCATCGACACCCGCGGCTGGGACGCGTTCAGAAAGGGCCACGTCCCCGGCTCGCTCTTCCACCCCGTCAACAACTCGTTCAACACCGATGCGGGGTCAATGGTCGCCGATGGTGAGGAAGTGGTCCTGATCATCGACTCCGGAAGGCTTGATGAAGCGCTCCGTGATCTGATGCGCGTCGGCATCGACCGCGTCATCGGCTGGATGCCCGCCGCCGGCGTCGAAGAAGTGGGGCGGATCAAGGGAGGCCTCGCCACGACCGCCGAGGTGGATGTGAACGAACTCGCCGCTCGGACCAACGACCCCAGCGTGATGGTGCTGGATGTTCGTCGGGCCGCCGAGTACGCCCAG
>JBIPMO010000030.1:0-16946 GCA_044369085.1 Phycisphaerales bacterium | reverse complement strand
GGTCGCTCGCCGAGACCACGTTGTCGGTCGACAGGAACACGCGGTCGGACCAGGACCCGGTGACCGGGGCGCCGCCGTTGTTGGCGACGGTCCACGCGATCGTCACCGGCGACCCCCACGACGCGGTCGGCGGCACGCTGACCGATGACACCGCGAGATCGGCCACCGAGACCGCGATGATCGTGTCATCGATCAGGGCGTTGTCGTTCTCGAACTGCGCCTCGACCACGCTGTTGCCCGAGTCGGTGCGGACGACAAAGCGCTGATCACCGAACACCCCGGCGGGCAGAGCCACGGTCTCGGTGCGGCTGTAGGTCTGGCCACCCTCCAAGGTTCCGGTGCGAGCGAACGATGCGACCACCGTGTCGCCGCCGATCGCGCCGTCGGAGGACAGCAGGATCTGGTCGTTCCACGTGCCCGAAGCCGGGGCCCCGCCATCGTTGCGGACCGTCCATGTGATGCTGATGCTCGAGGCGTGAACGGCCGAAGACGGCGCGCTGATGTCGCTCACGACCAGGTTCGGCGCGGTGATGGTGATCGAACCGTCATCGATGGCGGAGTTGTTCGACTCGCCCGCGAACTCGACGACCTGATTGTTCCAGTCGGCGGCCACGACGAAGCGGAACGTGCCCGTGGGCGACGATGGGACCGTCACCGAGCGTGTAACCGTGTACGACTCGCCCGGGGCGAGGGACTGCGGCGCGGCGAACGCGCCGAGGTACGTGTCGCCCCCGATGCTCGCATCGGCCGAGAAGAGCACGGCGTCGGAGAAGCCGCTGGCCGCAGCGCCGCCGTTGTTGGCCACGGTGTAGGTCACGCTCACGGTCGAACCCGCGACCGCGGAGGTCGGGGCGCTGATGTCGGTCACCATCAGATCGGCCAGAGCCGGCACCGCGACGGTGATCGCGGATGAGGCCCGCACGTTGTTCGAGTTGTTCGATTCCGCGATGGATGACGACCCGTCGGCCTCGACGATCAGGTAGTAGGTGCCGGCCGCGAACACCTGCTCCAGCGGCAGGGTCACGTTCCAGGTCCTGCTGTACGAAGCGCCGGCGGCCAGCGGGTTCGCGATCGGCGCGAACGTGCCGAGCAGCCGATCATCCCCGGAGAGCGTGTCGTTGTTCGACAGCCACACCCGATCCTGCCACGAGTTGAACGTAGCGCCGGTGCCGAAGTTCGTGACGGTGGCATCGACCGCGACCGACTGGCCCAGCGAAGCGCTGGTCGGCGCGCTGACCGAATCGACCGTCAGGTCGGGGATGCGGACCGCCGTGGTTTCCAGAGCGACAAACGAGTTGTCCTGCTCGCCGCCGAAGTTCTCGAATACCGCCCCGCCGACATCGGTGGACACCACGAAGCGCTGTTCGCCCGCTGCGGCGACCGGCAGCGTGATGCTCTCCGTGCGCGTGTACGACTCACCGGGGGCCAGCGAGCCGCTGAACACGAAGTCGGCGACGGTCGTATCGCCCCCCGCGGTCGCATCGGACGACAGTGCAATGCGATCCGTCCACGGGCCGCCGACCAGCGTGTTACCGGTGTTGCGGACCGTCCAGGTCACGCTCGCGGTCTGACCGGCGTCGCCAACCGCGGGCCCCGCGACCTCCTCGGGCGTCAGGTTGGCAAAGAGGCCGGATTCAGGCTCGGAGAAGCAGATCGAGTCGATCGCGGAGGATTCGCTGCCGGTGCGGAGCGTCACGCGCACGCGCGAGATGTTGCCGGTGGCGATCTCGATGGGGGTCTGCGACCCGCCGCCCGTGCTGATCGTCTGGTTGAACAGAACCTGGTTGGTCGCGCTATAGGCGGTGACGATCGCGCCCGGCGACTCGGTATCGATCAGGAAGAAGCGGAACAGATCGACAACCGCCGTGGTGTTGGTACCGGGCAGCACGAACGAGAACTCGACGGTCGTATCCCCCGCGGTGGCGGGCGCCAGGACGTTCGCGGTCGAAACAGGCGGGAAGGTCGAACCGCCCGCGATGGCGCTCACGCCCGCCGCGCTCGAGACCAGCAGACCCTGATTGCGGTACTGCTCGACCACCGGGGTGTTCGCTGCCAGCTCATCAAAGTTCACAACGCGCGAGCAGTTGGAGGTCCCGAGGTACATGAACTCCTGCGGCACGATCTCGAACCCGCCCGGCCGAGCCGTGTCCCACTGCCACTCCTCGCCCGAAGCGCCCGATGCGTTGGCCGAAAAGAGCAGCGTGACGGGGTAGAGCCCCGGCGCTTCGAAGTTGGTCGACATGTCCGAGCAGGAGAACCCGCGATCACCCGCCGAACCGCGGAAGGTGCTGCCGACAACGAGGTAGAAGCCGTCATCCGAGCAGAGCCGCAGCGTGACGCGGATGCCCGCCTCGCCGGGGTTCAGGTCAAGATCGGGTGTGATCTTGAGCAGGAACGTCTGCCGCATGATGAAGTTCAACGCGGCCAGCCCGAGCACCTGGTCGGGCGGAGTCGTGGTGTTCTGGAAGAACGAGTTGAACGAGTTGCCGACGCTGATGGTTGATCCGGGTCGCGGGAAGTCGATCACGGGCGACAGCGTGCTGCCCGAGGGGATGCGGCCGTCGAGCGCTGCCGGAGTCGGTGCGCCGCCGCCGCCGATCCCGTTGAACAGCTCGATGAACACACCGTCGCCCGGCGTCGCGGGGACCGCACCGCTGACCGCCTCGCAGGCCCGCACGAGGTCGTCCGTCTGGTTGCACACCACGGCGATGTTCAGGTCATCGATCGCGGCGTTGTTTTCCTCGTTCACCTCGACGATCGCGTTCTGCGGATCGACCACCACGACGACGCGGAAGTTGCCGCTCAGCCCCGCGGGGATCGGCGCCGCGAAGGAGTTCACGACCTCCTGACCAGGGTTCAGCGTGCCCACAATCGCCGGCGCATCGCCGAGCAGCACATCATCGCCGATGATGTTGTCCGAGGACAGGAAGAACCGCGCCACGCGCGGCTGGGTCGAGGGGGCCGTCCCCGTGTTGCGGACGCGGTAGGTGATGGTCGCTGTAGAGCTGTCGGTCGCGTTGAACGGGCCGTACACGCTGGTGACGGCGAGGTCGGGGAAAAGGTTCTGCGTGGTGATGCGAGCGGTGTACATGAGTCCGCCGGGGCTGCCCAGATCGGTCCCCACGACATACAGCGTGTTGACACCCTGTTGGAGCAGCGGAGCGATGTCATCGCGCGTGATGTTGGTCACGCTGCCGTACCCGCCCCCGGTCGAACTGCCCGAGATGGCCGTGCCGTTGATGTACACACCCTGAGTGGCACCGCCGCCGAGGGTGTTGTCCACCGCGAAGTTGAAATCAAGGGTCGCGGTGTTGAATGGCCCGTCGATGGCGAAGTCCTGGGCAAAGAGGCAGGTCGCCCCTGTGCCGTTGGACCCGGTGCTATTGATCCACTTGGCCTGGGGGTCGGCGGCGATGCCGGTGATCCAGGCGGGGTGAAGGTTGGTGATGATGCGAGCGGCGGGGCCGGCGCGGGCGGCGGCGAAGTCGGCGGGCGTCAGCGCCGCCGGGAACACCGAATCATCCGGCCCGACCAGCATCGTGATGCGCGAGTCGGGCTGCCCGGTGCTCCCGTTGCCCGTGCGGAACTGGAAAGTCTGGGCGCTGGTGTCGCGGATGTTGGCGGTGAAGGAGTAGCTGTCGCACGCCTCATTGCCGCCGATGGGCTCGACGATCAGGTCGACGGTGTCGCCCGCCTGAACGGTCGCGAAGACCGCGTAGGTCTGGCCCACCGTGTCGGCGGCCGCGATGGACCGGTCCCAGTAGTTGACGCCATTGACCGCGACGCGGCCGCGCACACCGTTCCCGCATGTGTCGGCCTTGCGCAGCACACCGCTGATCGCGATGTTCCCGTCGCCCGGGCTGACCCAGCGGCGCACGGGCCACTGTTCGATGGGCTGGCGTCCGCCGATGCCGGTGGTGCCGTTGGGGTGGCCGCCCTGTGAGTTGTGCTGGGTCCAGAATGAGCCGTGCAGCACGTACCAGGTGTTGGTGACGAAGTGCGTCATCTGCTGGAACGCCCCGCCCGTCGAAGGCACCATGTACCCGTAGAACCAGTTGCGCTGGCCCTGAACGTTCGAGAAGTCCGCCACGGAATCCGTCGGCAGCCCGGGGATGCCCGCCGCGGCCCAGTTGACCGTGTTCGAGATCAGCCGCGACATGTTGCTGTCGTTGGCTTCGTTGAGCCCCGTGACAACGCTGAACGATGCGACGCGGCCCCCGCCCACCTGCCAGCCGACGAGCCCCGCGCTCAGGTTGGACGAGTCATAGAACACCTGAGCCCCGGCCTTGGGCACGATGTTCGACTCCACACCGCCCGAGTTGGTCGCGGTGAACGAGATCGTGTCCGGCAGCCCGGCGTTGATCGTCGGATCGGCATCGGTCTTGATGTACGAGATGGCGGTGTTGCCGTTCCAGTTTCCGCCGTAGGTCACGGGGATCACCGGCGCCAGGGTCGCGAAGTTCCCGCTGCCCCACAGCACCCACTCCGTGGTGATCAGCCCGCCCCCGTTGTTCACCCAGTTGACCAGTTGCGTCTGGCCCGCCGCGGGTATCGACCCGCCCCAGTTGGCGTTGGCCGTCAGCCAAACGACGTCGAACCCCGCGAGATCGACCGATCCGTTGAAGGCCGTGTATGGGGGAGCGATCGTCACCGTGTGCCCGCGGGCCCGCATCGAGTCCGCCAGCGCGTTGTCGAACGTCGCGTTCCCGCCCGACATGAAGTACACGTTGGCGGCGTGCGCCGCGCTCGCCAGGGACGAGGCAAGGGCCAGAGCGGTGATCAGTGCAGACCTGCGGACCATGAGCGTGACTCCTTGCGCGGGCAATGACATTCCATCTGCCTCGCCGGGCGCATCCTGCGCCCCGGGGAAGCTTCCAAACTCAAGATTGATCGAAGCGGCACACGAGCGGCGCATCACGGCGACGCGAAAAATCTTCGGAAGTATGCGATCAAGAGCGACGGCGACGAGACCCAGCCGCCGCCATCAGCATCACGCCCGCCGCGCCGATGCCCGGCGCGGGCACCACCAGCGTGAACGGGGTCCCCGCCGTCGCCGGGACCGCGAACTCCTGCCCGCCCACGAACCGCGTGAACTGGTCCGGGATCACGCTGATCTGGACCTGATCCGGCCCGGACCAGTCGGCGGGCACGCGCAGCGTCAGCGTCACGATCCGCCCGGATGTGAAATCAGGAGCGCCGAGCGGCAGCACGTTCTGCATATCGATGTCGGTCACCCCGGTCGGGAACGCCGGGCCCGAAAGCGAGTCCGCATCGAGCAGCAGCGGCAGCATCGAATCGTCGGGCGTGCTGAAATCATCGAGCGTGCCGTTCGCGTACGGCTCGGCCCACGAGTACGCGTCGTACTCCAGACCCGCGAACGAGAAGACCACCTGAAAGACCGCCGCCTGATGACGGTCCCCGGCGGCCCCGGTGATGGCGATATCGAGGCTGAAAGTCTCGCCCGGTGCCACGTTGCGGGTGTCGAGCCCCAGCGATCGCGCGGTGACCAAGTACTGGGCGTTCGCGCTGAAGGCGCACGACCCGACAATGAAGGCAATGAAACACCCACGCATGGGGATTCTCCCTGCACGCTCCGCACGCGAGGCTACAGCCCCGCAGACTGACTCCGTGTGGAATATACCTCTGGCCCCGGGAGCGGCAAGAAAAATGCACCAGAACATCCAAAGTTCACGCACCCCTCAAGCCGCATGCACTTCCGCGCCGTAGGAAACGCGCCCGATGCGGGCATGTTCGCAGAATGTCAGGCAGTGCTGGCGCTGACCCTTCGGTCCCCGTGCGTCGCGACCACCTCGCCGGTCGCCAACGCGCGGCGCAGATCATCCGCATGCGCTGGCTCGACCAGGTGGCGCAACGCGATGGGAGTTGCGGCGAACTCCCCGCGGAAGGCGCTCGTGAAGTGCGAGTGGCTCGAGAATCCCACCGCCGCGGCGACCTGAGACAAAGGGTCGCGCGAACCGATCACCCTGGCCAGAGCGGCTCGCAGCCGGGCCCGCATCAGGTACCGGTGGACGGGCAGCCCCACCTCGGCGCTGAACCGACGCGACAGGTACCACGGCGACCAGCCGGTCTCGTCGGCGAGCGATCGGAGCGTCGCGCTGCGGTCGACCGAGGCCGCGATGCGGCGCCGCGTCTCGGCGATCTGCGACTGGTACCCCGGTCCGCCCGCTCCCTGCGCGAGCGCCGGCCCTGCGACCCGGTGGGCCGCTCGCAGGAGCGACCCCGCCAGCCGCCTCGCAGCCACCTCGACCGAGCCACGTTGATCCGAAAGCTCGCGGTCCAATGCCGCCACCAGCAGCCACGCATCGATGTGATCGCCGGGCTCGGTGATCAGACCGGCGACCTCCGGCAGCGCGGCATGCGACCGCCCGGGCGGTGCCATCGCTCCCGCTCCGCTCGGCGAAATGGTCACCACCAGACCGCCGACCCCTGCCTCCCCCGCGATGAGCGTGGGATCTTCGCAGCCGCTGGACAGCATTGCCGCCGTCACGTTATCGGCGGTCAGGCTCGTCGGTTCGCCCGAATGACCGGCGTGGCCGCGCAGCGTGACGATCACGCATGTGCCATCGCACGCGCTCACCAGCGATGAAAGCCGGGCCCCCGCCGGCGCGCTGAAGGCGACCAGCGAGAGGTGCTGGCACTTCCACAGCGGACGCGAGTCAACAACTCCGCGCAGCGAGGGCGCCTGAGCGAGTCCGGCAGAACGATCGTCAAAGGTCAGGTCACATGCGGGCATTCAGCACCACCCGAGTCGGACCACCACGCAACACCCATACTGCGCAAGGCGTGGTTCGGTTGCGTTCTGGGGGAGAAGCGGCCCGTGATTTCGTCTTCCGCGCTGCGTGAAACTTGCTCGACAAGATTTCGACAGTCAGCGGACGCGCAGCACATCTGATGCTCGGACGCTCAGCACCATCAGATCCGCCACGCGAGACAACGCCCCTTCGACATCCACCAGCTCGCCGACGACGGGGAGAATCTCCTCGCCACAGGGCCCGCCACCCGCGTCTCGCAGCAGGTAGTACGTCCGATTCCCGACCTCATCGCTCGTCACGAGCATGGGCGGGATGCCGCCGCGGATGCAGAGCGTGGCGCACGCCTTGTGGCCCTTGCCATCGCCCGGCTTCATGGCGCCCAGAAAGCACTTGAAATCCACGATCTCGCCGCGAAGCCGAGCCCGGCCGAGCTGTTCTTCCATCGGGGCTGGCGAATCGATGGCGACATCCGGCACGGGTTGGATGGCTGAATCGTCGGGCGCAAGCTCGATGATTCGGCGTCCATCTCGCTCCAGCGGCCAGCCTTGGACACGGACCCGCTGGCCATCAAACTCGGCAGCGCGAGCCCCGGCACCGTGCTTGCCCACCTCAACCAGAAACGCGTGGCGGGGACCATCGCTCGTGGTGAGCTCGAGCATGGGATAGGGCTTGGCGCGGAGCACCCCCTCGTACGGCAGAACCGGGCCGATCATCCAAACCCCAGGGCCCGGATCTCGCTGCGTCAGCGCGATGACCCCCGTGACCAGGACGATCAGCGCGAACAATGCCGGGATGATTCGGCGCAGAAACCGCGCGTGGGATGCGGGCGTCGGCAGGTAACCGACATAGAACTCGTCACGCACCGCCCGCCCCCTTTCCAGCCTCGGGCCGCGCCGGCTCAACGTGCGTGCCCGGCACCAGCGGTTCGGGATTCAGCAACACCCTTGCCCCCTGGATGCGCACCTGGTACGTCGGCAGCTTCTCGGTGAACGGTGGTGGCGATTGCCCGTTCTCGGCGAGGTACTGGTACCCGTGCCACGGGCATGTGACGCACCCGCCGACGATCTTCCCCTCGCCGATCGGCCCGCCCTGATGGGCACAGACGTTGGAGATGGCCGAGATCCCGCGCTCATGACGAAAGAGAGCGACCCGCTCGCGCCCCTGCAGGCACACGACTTTGGCGCGATCCATCGGGATCTCATCGACGCTCGCGACATCGACCCAGCTCACGGGCGCAACCGCCGAGGCATCGCGCTGCGCCTCCCGCCGGCCCGCGACGATGTGCAGCACGCTCACCACGAGCACACCCAGACCCAGCACCGCCGCGGGCGCCGGATGGCGCTCGCTCTGCAACGAACCCAGAGCCACGTGCAGCACCACCGACCCGTACGCCCCGTACACCAGCATGTGCAGGCGCTTCCACACCACCGGCCCGAGGTTCTTGAGCCAGAAATCGTGGCTCGTCGCCGCCATCACAAACAGGATCAGCAACGTCACAAGCCCCAGCACCTCGAACGGGAACCCCGAGACCGATGCGAACGACCCCGAATCCGCCAGCAATGCCGAAACGGGACTGCGCACGCCGAAACCGCCGTAGTACCCGGTCGCCACCGCCGCGTGCGCCAGCGCCACAAGAAACGTGCACACACCCAGGTGACGCCGGTTGTAGAGCAGCGCGCTGAAGCGCGGATCAAGCCTCGCGAGCGGGCCGATGCACAGGATGATGTGCAGAAGTCCCACCCCGCAGACGCCAAGGGCTCGCAGGATCAGGACCTCATCGCCGATCGAGTTCACCCCACGCCACGCCGCCTTCCCTGCCGCGACGAACACCGCGACAAAGAGAACGATGCCCGCGACAACCAGCCCGTCGTACACCTTCTTGTGCCGATTCCACTGCACCGGCTTGTAGGCGATGCTCATCGGCGATGCTCCCCGGGCCGTTCGGCAGCGGCGGGCACGGGCGGGCTCGCCTGCACAACCGGGCCGGGACGCAGGTAAATCGCCGCGGCCAGCGCGAGCAGTATCGCCGGGCCAAGGATCGGCCAGAGCACAGCGTGGGCTCGACGCTGAGCGGCGTTCATCGGTCCACCCCCATCCGAGGGGCCGCCGCCCATTTCCATGCCAGGATCGGCCACAACGCCGCCGCGCCCGGAGCGATGATCAATCGGAAGCCGAGCGATCCGCCCCGCGCTGCCGGATCGATGCGCCCAGCGCCGCGCGCGACAAAGCCGATCGCAAAGAGACTTCCCAGAATCAAGTACATCGCCACAAGCGCCAGGAGTGTCTGCATGCTCGGCTCCGATGGCGGAATCTCGTGGTCATTCGCGACGGCACCCTCCGCTCGGGGTGTTGGATGTCGAAATCGTGCCGAGGTTACGGAACCAGCAGGAAAAATCGGTGCCAGGACTTCTCCGGCACGCGCCAGCTTCGGGCAATCCTCCAGCCCGCGGACCCGATCGCCTCCCGCACCGCGGGCAGTGTGGACCCGCGATATCCGATCTCCCACTGGTGACCAAGCTTGGAAAGCTTGTCCGGCCGCGGCCCCTTTGGGAACCACGCCGGGCTGAACGAAATGCGCTTGCGCCGGACCCCGGGCAGCGCAAACGCCAGATCCCAGTGCGGCGTGACATCCGGCAGGCTCAGCACCAGCCCCAGCCTGGTCACCCGCCGCAGTTCGCCCAGCGCCAGCACGAACTGATCAAACGCCAGATGCTCGAGCACCTGGCAGCACAAGGCCGCATCGAACGCCCCCGCCTCGGCGGGGATCGCGGTGACGGAACCGACAAGATCGGGCTTCAGCTCCGGCTGCAGATCCAGCGTCGTTACCAGCACCCCCGCCGCCCGGAGCGCCGCCGCGGCGACCCCGGTTCCCACGCCAACCTCGAGCACGCTGGCAGGACGCAGCGAAAGCACCGAATCAAGCTGGTGAGCGATCGAAAACAGCCGCCCCTTGCCCAGGTAGTCGTGCGAGTAATGGTCCTTGCCCTGCAGCACGAGAGAACGCTCCAGCGCCGATTCTCCCCGATGGGGGAAAGGGCGCCGGAGCGTAGCAGGTCCAATCGCCGCCAGGGGCCGCGGCCGCGCGGGCCCGTCAGTTACAGGTGTTCCCGAAGTTGGCGAGCACCGTGGTGATGTCGGTGAAGTTCACGGAGGCGTTGCAGTCGGCATCGCCGAGACCCGTGCCGACATAGTTGTTCCCGAAGTTGGCGAGCACAGTGGTGATGTCCGTGAACGTGACCACCCCAGAGTCGTTCGCGTCGCCGGCGCAGCACTCGCAGGCATCGCCCGCATCGGGCTCGTTGTCCGAGTTTTCCTGCCCGGGGTTCGCGACCGTCGGGCAGTTGTCGCACACGTTCCCCACGCCGTCGGCATCGCCATCGGCCTGATTCGTGTTGGCGACCGTCGGGCAGTTGTCGCACACGTTCCCGCGCCCGTCGGCATCGCCGTCGGCCTGATTTGCGTTCGCCGTGAACACACAGTTGTCGCACGCATCGCCCACGGTATCGCCGTCGGTGTCCTGCTGGCCGGGGTTGAACGTGCTGACGCAGTTGTCGCACCCGTCGCCCACACCGTCTCCGTCGGCATCGACCTGCCCCGCGTTGCTCAGGCTCGGGCAGTTGTCGCAGGCATCGCCCACGCCATCGCCATCGCGGTCGGCCTGGTTCGGGTTGGCGGTGAAGATGCAGTTGTCCACCGCATCAGACACGCCGTCGCCATCGGCATCCGAAACATCGCAGGCGTCGCCGATCCCATCGAAATCTGCATCGGCCTGATCGGGGTTGAACACGGAGATGCAGTTGTCGCACGCATCGCCGACGCCATCCGAGTCGGTGTCCTCCTGCATCGGATTGAACGAGAACAGGCAGTTATCAAACGTGTCGGGCACGCCGTCGAAATCCTGGTCCGGCGTGCAGTCGCAGGCGTTGCCCACGCGGTCGGCATCGGTGTCGGCCTGATCTGGATTGAACGTGAAGGGGCAGTTGTCGACCCACGATGCGACGCAATCGAAATCAGGGTCGGCGTTCGAGTGAATGCTCGGGCACGGATCGCAGAGATTGCCAACCGCATCCCCATCGGAATCGAGCTGATTCGCGTTGGAGCTGGCGAAGCAGTTGTCGCAGGCATCACCCACGCCGTCGCCATCAAAGTCGCCCTGGTCGGGGTTGAAGGCGTGCTTGCAGTTGTCGGTAAGGTCGCTCACCCCATCGCCATCAGAATCGGCCCCGCCCTCGCACGCATCGCCCACGCCGTCCCCATCCGCATCGAGCTGATCAGGGTTGTAGCTGAACGGGCAGTTGTCGATGGCATCGGCGATGCAATCACCGTCGAACTCGAACGCGATGAGCGGGCAAGGATCGCAGACGTCCCCCTGCCCGTCGCCGTCGGTGTCGACCTGCCCGGCGTTCGCCACGTCGGAGCAGTTGTCGCATGCATCTCCGAAACCATCGTTATCGAAATCTGACTGGTCGGGGTTCCCGACGAACCTGCAGTTGTCGCACGGGTCGCCCACGCCGTCGCTGAACTCCCCGGCGTACCCGCCGGAACCGCCGAAGCAGTTCTCGGAGTCGGACTGGTCGGCGTTGGAGATGTTCACGCAGTTGTCGATCGTGTCGGGGATGCCGTCGTTGTCGGTATCGGGCACCGCCACGCCGGCGCTCGCGCTCGCGGCCAGCACGCTCAGGGGGATCAGCGACAGCAGGAATCGCGCCGTATCAGAACAATGCATCATGTCTTTCTTTCCCCTGACCATGCGTGAATGCCAAGGCACACCCGTGCCCCATCATCTTCAATATGGGGTCAGTTCCGGTCACGGGCAAGCCGCTCGCCCCGGCGGACCCCAATCTCGCCAAGATTGAAGATCGAAAGCGGCCGATGACAGGAAGGTGGTCGGGTGCCGGGACGGCCGCTCGGCTACTCGAGCACCGCCGCCAGCCCCCGCTCCATCCGCTTGGGATAGGGGAGCCCTCCACCATCCAGGTACATCCTGGTCATCGCGAAGAACGTGCTGTGGATCGCCTCGTTGCGATACTTCGTCGCGTTCACCGCGAAGTTCACCGCCGGCAGCGGGTTGGCCTCCCACACGATCATGGAGCCATCCGGCTCGTAGCCGTAGTCAAAGCCGATGAACTCCAGCCCCATCGCCCGCCGAGCCCGCTGGAAGAGCCCGTGGTTCTGATCGACCCCGCGGATAAAGGCGAGTTCTTCCTCGCGCGCGGTGTCGGTGGTGATGCGCTTGCCCCCGCGCGTGATCCAGTCCTCGGACATCTGCAGGTGCGCCGCCACGCCGTGCGGGCCCGCCGCGATGTAGCGGTACTTGCGGTACAACCCGTCCTTCGGATCGCGCACATCAACCAGCTCCACCGCGAGCGGCATCCGGAACTGCGACAGATCGATCGCACGCGCCTCCTCAGCCGTGCGAGCCACCTCGAAGGGCCCCCAGTGGTCCCAGTCCTCGCGCACGAACAGGGGGAGCCGCAGCCCCATCAGCGTGTCGCGGAACTCCTCGTGGTTCGTGATCGGCGCCGAGCGCGGCACGCGCAGCCCCGCCGCCGCCATGATCCTTGCGCCCCGATGCTTGGTCGTGTTCACGAGCCGCTCGACCCGGTTCAGCACCGGGATCCCCGCCCGGTCACAGTACGACTGGATCCGCCTTGTCTGCTCGTACGTCTCCATGCACCACGGCTGAACCGGGTCCTGCAGCCACGCCGTGAACAGCGCCACGTTGTGCCACTCCACGCGCGGGCAGGGCAGGTCGTGAACCTCGAACACCGGGCGCAGCTCGGGCATCGTCGATTCGACCCACCGCAGCCACTGCCCGTAATAGTCGCGGCGGAACTCCCGGTGCTGCGCGATGATGATCCGCGGCTGCGTCCTGCGCGTCAGCGTGACGATCCGCGGCTGCACGGGCGGGCCCGCCATCTCGGAGGCAACCCGCCCGTCTTCGCGCCGCGATGCCGAGTACGAGCGCACATACTCGTGAAGCGACGGCTTGACACTCGCCCAGCGCAGCGGGCCATCGTCATCCAAGCGAACATCCGCATCGGGGTCGTAGTCGTGCTCCCGGAGCCCGCGATGCCGCGCCGCCGCGCCCCGGTCGGTCAGCTCGCCGTGCCAAAGGTGGTGCACCTCGCCCCTCACCAGACCCACCCTGCCCGCGACTTCGCGCGAGAGCGGCTCGGCCCAGGCTCGGTACCGAGCCTTCTGCCGGTCGTTCATCAGGTGCAGCTGCTCGACCACATCCGGGCATCCGTACGCCGCGCAGATGAACGCCGTGTCACCGCCGCCCACGATGCAGCGGTCGTATAGGCCGTGGCGCTCGATCACCTCGCGCCGCGCGGCCACCGCGTGACCGGGAGATGCCCCCCCGGCTTCGCGCGCCATCACCCCTTGCAGCAACCTCCTCGCGTCCTCGGGCGTGCGCGCGGAGGCCGCCACCGACCGGCTCCATGCCCCCTGCGCTCGCAGCGGCGTCGAGCCGTCGAGCACGCGTGGCAGATGAAGCACGGAGCCATAAAGCTGCGCCACCGGCCAATCCCGCAGCACGCGGAGCGTTTCCGCAGCCCAGTCAGCCCGCGTGAACTGCATGTCGCAGTCGATCCACGCCACCGCATCGCACTCCGCCGGCAGCTTCGACAGGCCGATGTTCAGCAGCCGCTCCTTCTGCCACATCACATCGCCCCGCGCGACACGCACCAACACATCGGCATCGCTATCCGCCAGCTCACCCCCCCGCGGCCCGTCCATCTCAACGGCGAGCAGCGGAACGCCGAGCGCCGCACGGAATCTGCGGTAGTTCTCGAGTCGTCGCCCCCACCCCATCGGGTTGAAGTACGAGGTGATCGCCCAGAGCGTGCGCGGCCCGCTCATGCACCGCTCCGCCCGGCGATATCGCCCGCCTTCCTGACAAGCGTCACCCCATCGGCCTGCGGCAGCGAGAAGACCTCGACCCGCTGGTCGCGGCGCAGCTCGTCCATGTAGCGGCACACGGTGTGACGATACGCGCTGGCCTCGCCATAGATCCGTGTCACGCGTTCGCGAACGCTGTCATGAAACAGCACCACCGCATCTGGCGACAGCCTGCCCTCGAACGCGCGATGGTCGAAGCGCGCCTGCTCCGCCGTGTGGTACCCATCGATGTACAGCATCCCCACATCCGCGATGCCCTCGAACGCGGGCGTCCCGATGAACTCCTGCGTGGTTGCGCGATGGTGCACGATGTTCGGCACGCCAAAGGACTCGAAGTGGGCCGACACCTTCGCCGGATCTTTCCAGAAGTCATCGACCATCGATGGGTCGATCAGGTGAACGTTCCCGGGCTCGCCTTCGCTCGGCGCGCCATCGACCGGAGCGTTGTCGAGCATCGCCCGCGCGATCACGATCGGCACGAACCCGCGGTACGACCCCACCACCACCGCAACTCGCGGCCGCAATGATCTCGCCAGCGCGTAGTACAACCAGCCCAGCCCGAGGTTCGCATCCGCCGCGCTCTGGCCGTGACCCATCCCCGCCATCTCTGGCGAGGCCAGCAATCGCTCGATCCAATGACGCATGGCGGCGAGTGTAGCCGTCGCTCAGTCCGGAGAGCGCATCCGACGCAGCAGCCGGGCCGCGCCCTCGAGCGGAGCGCCCGCCGGAACCTCGAGCAAGGCCGCCTCGCCAGTCCGCATCTCCGACTCATCGGCCGACAGCCCCGCCACCAGCGTCGGCAGCAGGATCTCAAGCTGCGGATTGTGGCCCACGAGCACGAGCGACCCGCGGCCGAGTTCGAACCCGCCCTCGCCCGCCGCCGAAGTGCGGATCAGCTCCAGCACATCCTCGACCGCGTTCCCCAGAGCCAGGCGCTGCTCAGTCTTCAGCGTGCAGCCGATGTAGGAGTGCAGCAGCCGCGCGGTCTGATCAGCGCGAGCCGCCGGGCTCGCCAGGATCAGCGCGGGCCTCTCTTCGGCCGCCGCCGACAGCATGCTATGCCCCATCCATCGCGACTGCCGCTCGCCGCGCGGCTGCAACGGGCGATCCTCATCGCGCCCCGTGGGCGACTTCTTCTCCGCCTTGCCGTGACGCATGAGGTAGAGCCGCATGCCCGCAGGGTAGCAAAGCGCCCCGCCACCATCGGCTCGACCGTGCGGGCCAACGCTCGCGTCGCCACCCCAACACTTACTGCACCGGGATCTCAACCGGCGTCACGGGCTCGCCCGCCGCCGTTCCCGACCCGCCACGCTCGGGCCATCCGAAAAGCACGGGCGGCTGCTTCATCCCCACCCCCCACACACGCACCGAGTCAACCTGCCACGACTCAAGGGGCGAGCGCCGCAGCCGCACTGTGACCGGCTGGTACTCCTCGGGGATCCCAGGGTTCCCCACCCCGAAGATCGGCCGCAGGATCTCCACCTGCGCCTTGTCCGAAGGACGCAGCCACACCTTCGTCACATGGAACGCGGGCAGATTCGCCCGCTCTGGCGAGGGCAGCGACGCGTTGGGGTCCTTCAGCGCCGCGATGATCTCATCGGCTCGGCGCTTGAGCATCCCCTGAGGCAGGTTCACCAGGTACGGCCCGTTCACCGGGAACTTCTTGATGACGTGCTTCAGCGCCGCCTGCACCACCGTCGGTGCCGGGGCCACATTGGGGTCGTTGATCGCCGCGTCCTCATCCGCCGTCCCGATCGGCGGGTAGTTCACGTACGAGGCGCACCCGCTCGCCAGCATCATCGCGGCGAGCAGGGCGGACATCACGGTGCTGGCGTTCCGTCGCATCGAGCAATACTCCCGAGAAACCAAGGGCATTCACATCCCGGCACTGTCCCAAGTCAGGCGATCAGGATACATCGCGGCCCGCGCCGACGCAGCCGCCGCCCCCCTCGGCGGCCGCCGAATCAAGGCTTCTCTCCCGCCATCGCGCTCACATCCGCCAGCACCTCGATCGGGATGACCGCCTCCGCTGAAGCATCGGCAGCGCGGTCCGTCACGCGCACCTTCAGCCGGTAGCCCCCGACGGTCAGCGTTGCGGGCAGGTCGATCACCTGCGTGATGAAGAACTCCCGGCGCCGGTTGCGCGAAAAATCGGTGATGTTCGCCGCCGGTCGCTGCCACGCCAGCAGGTCTTCATCCTTGCTGGAGTGGTAGAGCCGCAGCTCCTGAGACAGCGCCACCTGGAAGCCGTCAACGCCCCCCTGCTTCTTCTCCGTGAACGTGTGCCCGGTCACCTCGATGTAGACCACCGCCCTGGCCGCCCGCCCGGCCAGGAACTGGTACGCCCCGCCCGCGGATCGCGGCAGCTCGCTGAACATCCCGAACCCGTCAACGCTCCGCGCCAGCACCGCGTTGGATGTCGCCAGCGGCTCGAACGCCGACATCCCCGTCGCAAGCTCCGACACCTTCTGAGCAAGCCCGGCCACATCCTTCGAGTCCGCCATCGTCGCCCCGGCCCCGGCGAGCAGCTTCCGCCACGCCGTCACGAACTCGCGCTCCCGCGGTGAGAGACGCTCCAGCGCCTTCGCATCCGGCTCTGCGGGCAGCGAGCCCTCCGGGGCCCCGAGCAGTTCCAGAGCGGCAAGCTGCAGCAGCGGCGAGGTCGGGTCCGATGCATCCTTCGCCCGAGCCCGCAGCAGCTCGGCGAGCTCGGCGACCAGCGCGGCCTTCTGATCGCCCGCGGGCTTGGTTTCTTCAACCGGGCCAACTTCCGCGACCGGCTCGTTCGCCACAGGATCGTCACCGCCATCCGCCTCGGCGGGCGGCTCGGCCGCAACCATCGCGGGCGCCTTGGCGGGCGGAACTCGCCGCGAAGGCGCGCTCACATCCACATCGGCGTTCGACTGCGCCGCCGCCATCAGGTCGATCATGTTCCTGGTGCCCGCGGCCGACTTGTCGTTGAGGTCCACCTTGGCGGGCCTCGCGTTGTCTCGCTCCAGCGCATCGAGGCCCGCGGAGGGGGCTTCATCAGCACCCGCCTGCGCTTCGCCCTCGGAAGCGCAGCCCGCCGAAAGCGCCAGCGGCATCCACGCACACAGCGACAACAACGCATTGCGGAACGGGTGCTTCATGGGTGCATCCTGCACGGGCGCAAGGTCTCCGACGCACCCCCTTTATCGACAGAAACAGCGCCGAACCCACACGCATCCGCCCCTGAGCAGTTCCCCCCACTCCCTCATCCCCGTTCCCTCATCCCCGGTCCCTGAT
>JBIPMO010000210.1:0-5664 GCA_044369085.1 Phycisphaerales bacterium | reverse complement strand
CACGAGCGCAGCCGAGCATGGGACGATCGCGTCCTGCCCGGTTGGGCCTGGCCGATCAGGGCCCTGCTGCGTGCATTCTCGAGCGTACGGCTCGGCATCGCGCTCATCGCTTGCATCGGCGTGTACGGTGCGGTCGGATCGGTCCCGCTGGACCTGCTCCCCGGCACCGGCCTGCCACCGGGCACGATGGTGTGGATGCTCCCGCAGTTGGAGATGACGCAGGGCGAGTTCTTTGCCGCCTGGCCGATGAAGGCGCTCCTCGCGGCTCTGGTGGCGAACATGGTCATCGCCACGCTGCGGCGCATCGAGTTCCGCTTTGAGAATCTGGGAGTGCTCACGGTGCACGCGGGGATCGTGCTGATCGCAGTCGGCTCGACGATCTACGCCAGCGCCAGGCGCGAGGGCGTGCTGGTGCTCCCGATGAGCCCGGACGGGTCGATCCGCATCGCCTCGGCATGGGATGCGTGGGGCACGGAGCTGATCATCAAGGATGAGGCCGGCGAGCGGCGCATCGAACTGCCGAATCTGCCGCGATACAACGACTACGCGACCGCCTGGGACGAGCGTGGACTCCTGATTCGTGCGGGCGATGATGCGACCATCGATGGTTTCGCCGCATACGCGGAGTCGCGAGAGATCGCCGTCGAGAGCGGGGGCGGTGGCGACCCCGCATGGTCGGTGCGCATCCGAGCGACCGGGCAGGTCCTGATCGACACCGGGCCCGTCGTCATCGGCACCGTCGATGACGGGCATCCGGCGCTGACCGTCCCGGGAATCGCCGAGGTGAGGTCGGGCCCGCCGGGCGAGGCCGAGCCGCAGGATCTTCCTCGCGTCTTCATCGAACCGACACGCGCTACGGTGGAAGTGGCCGGGCAGCGAAACCTGATCGATCCCATTGAGCCCGGCGGCGCGATCCGGCTGGCGCCGGGCGTTCAACTCGAGTTCGAACGATTCCTTCCGCACGCCCGATTCCAACGTGAGCCGGTGCCCGTGGCACGCTCCGAGCGGCGCCGTGAACTTGCGGGCACGCGCCGACATGCCCTGATCCGAGTCCATCTCGCCGCGGCTCCAGATGAGGCCGCCTGGGTGCCGCTCTCGCTGGATGCCGATCAGCCGACCCGGATCGGAGGATCCCTGGTCTGGTGGCGACCGCGGGCGATGCCGCTCGACCCGTGGCGGCTATCGCTGCTGGAGTTCACGCCCGTGATTCGCCCGGGGGACGATGCCGACAGCGCCCGCGACTTCCGCGCCACGGTCGAGTATTCGATCGAGTCGGGCACGCTCGCGAGCGAGACGATCGCGCTCAATCACCCCCTGACCCTTCTGCTCGGCGAGGTCGTGTTGCCGAGGCGACTGAGCATCGTTCACGCCTCGTGGGACCGCGAAGGTTGGGAGCGCGGCGGAACGAGCGGAGTTCTCTTTGCCATCTTCGGGGTGAGCCTGGTTCGCGGTACAGAACTGATCGCTGCGGGGGCGGCCTGCATGACCTTGGGCACGCCGTGGGCCTTCTACATCAAGCCTTGGTTGCTGCGCCGCCGCGAGCGGCTCGATCGTGAGGCCACGGCGTGAACACGGTTGATCTGAAGTGGGCAGCGCTCTGGATCGCGATGGCGATGTATGTCATCGCGGCCGCGCTCATGCTCCGCGCTGCGCTCAGGGGCCGCAGCGGAACATCCTCCATCACGGTGGTCGGCTTGGGATCGGGGTTTCGCGTACCGGGCACCATGCTCTGCATCGCGATCGCAGCGCACCTCACCGGCTTGCTGCTGCGTGGCGCCGCGGCGGGCCGCCTTCCGGTTCAGAACCTCTTCGAGTCCTTGGTCACTGCCTCGCTGATCGCCGCAGTGGGGGGGCTGGTGATCGCACGGTTCGCCCGCGAGCCCGTTGCGGCCCTCGCGGGTGCCATCGCGGGCGCGGCCGGCCTCGCGGCGGGGGCATTGCTTCCCATTCCCGGCCGGGCGATCGAACCCGAGGCCGCGATCCTGGCGACCGCGCCGCTCCTGGCGTGGCACGTGGGAGCCGTGCTCGGCGGTTACGCGTTCATCGCGCTCGGTGCCGCGGCGAGTTTGGCGACGTTGCTCGCCGCGAAGGGTCGGTCCCCGGAGCGTCTTGCCCGACTGGATCGGGTGCAGGTGCTGCTCGCACAACTCTCGTTTCTTGCATTGGGAGTGGGTGTGTTGCTCGGTGCCTGGTGGGCGCACAGCGCGTGGGGCAGGTGGTGGGGGTGGGATCCCAAGGAGACGTGGGCGCTGATCACCTGGATGGTCTATCTGGTGGGGGTTCACATCCGCATCCGGCCGAGCGCGGCGGGCCCGCAAGCGACCGCGTGGTTCAACATCGCTGGCTTTGTGCTGATGCTCTGGTCCTACTTTGGAGTCAACCTGCTGTTCCCCGGGCTGCACTCGTACGCCGGATAAGGCCCGCCCGGCCGCGTTCAACGCCCTCATTCCATGACTCGATTCCGCCAAGATGATTTCGGGCTCCCCGCCAAGGCTCTGGCAACGCGCCTGCTCGGCGCGATGCTCGTTCGCGAAGAGCCGGGCAGCGCCCGCCGCGCCGGCATGATCGTCGAGACCGAGGCCTACCTCGGCGTCGCCGACCGCGCCTGCCACTCTTTCGGCGGGCGTCGCACACCCCGCGTCGAACCGATGTACGCCCGTGCTGGGACGGCGTACGTCTACTTCACCTACGGCATGCACCACTGTTTCAACGTTGTCGCCGGCGAAATCGGCGAGCCGGTGGCCGTCCTGATCCGCGCCCTTGAGCCGGTTGAAGGGTTGGAACTCATCCGCGAGTGCCGCAGCTTCGGGCCAAGGGAGCGCCGGCCTGACACGCTGTTGTGCTCAGGCCCCGCCCGCCTTTGTGAGGCCCTGGACATCGACCGGCGGCACAGCGGCATCGATCTGGCGGATTCCTCTGAGATCTGGATCGAGACCGGGCACCCGATCCCGCCCCGGATCGTCCGCAGCGGCCCTCGGATTGGGGTGGCCTATGCAGGCGAACCCTGGGTCTCGCGGCGGCTGCGATTCTGGATGAAGGATAACCCGCACGTCAGCCGGTCAAAGTAGGGGGGGCGAGCGGCCCGTTGCTTTGGGTGGCAAACCTCACTTGCCCGGCGTCGGTTGGCCGATACCATCCCATGTCTCGTGCGGGCCCCCCGAAATCCCGCGTGCATCATCCTTTGCAGAGGAGCCTCCGTGAGCGCTACGAGCGTCGCCGAATCTCCGAAGTCGTTGTGGGACCTGGTCAAGGACCACGCCGGGCCGTACAAGCCCGCCGCCTTCTGCTTTGTGCAGGACGGCTTGAGGCACACCACCGACCGGCTCTTTGACGAACTCGCCGACGCCCCCGACCCCAGCGATCGCCACGTCTCGGGCCAGCAGTTGTGCATGGGTCTCCGCGAGCATGCCATCGCCCAGTTCGGACCGATGGCCCGCACGGTCCTTGCCTCCTGGGGCATCCGCCGCACCGAGGATTTCGGCAAGGTCGTCTTCGCTTTGCTCAACGCCGGTGTTCTCCGCAAGACAGACGCCGACAGCATCGACGACTTCGCCGCCGTCTACGACTTCGCCGAGGCGTTCGGTGATGCGCTTGAGCGCAGCCGCGCCTGAGCGGTTCGTGTTACCCTGCTCGGGATGCCCGGGAAGCAGGAATCAACCAAGCCGCAATCGTCAGCGCCGGGGGTGGATCCCCCTGAGTGGCACCGCCTGCACCTGTGGCAGATCCAGCCCATCCGCGATGCGTTGCTCGTGGCCGCGGTGATCGGCCTCATCGTGCTCGGCTATCGCCTGAGCATCGTGACCGTGCCGCTGCTGCTCGCCCTGTTGCTGGCCTACCTGTTCGAGCCCGTTGTCATGCGCGTGACCCGCCGCAGGCTCGTCAGCAGGCAGGGGGCCGCTCTGGGCATCCTTCTGATCGCGTCGCTGGCGATCGTGACGCCGGTTGTCTTTGGCGGCGGCTTCGCCATCGTCCAGGGCATCAACTACGCCCGCAGCGTCGTGAACAACGTGCAGGCGCTGAAGCGCTCCGTCGACGATCCGGACAACGAGCAGGCCTTGAGCGGCCTCCCCGACGGCGGCTGGCGGAAGATGCGGGAGTTCATCGTCGAGGCTCAGCGCGAAGACGAGCGCCGAGCGGCCTTGAAAGAAGCCGAAGTGGTCGACGAATCGCCCCTGCAGGAGACCAAGTCGGCGATCCAGCAGATCGCGGCGTGGGGCTTCCACTGGGTCCAGGCCAACGCCGACCGCATCGCGGGCACGCTCGGACGCGAGGCCATCGGCACCGGCGCCGATGCCGCACGGGCGGCCATCCGCACGGTGACAAGCGTGGGCTTCCTCGTTTTCTTCTGCTTCTTGACCGGGTTCTTTTTCTTCTTCTTCTGCACGGGCTACGGCAGCGTTCTTGCCTTCTGGGAAGGGCTCATCCCCGAGCGACGCAAGGCCAAGGCCTTCAACCTGCTCGGCCAGATGGACCGCGTCATCGCGGGGTTCGTCCGCGGCAGGCTGACCATCTGCCTGTGCCTGATGGTCTACTTCACCATCGCGTACTCGGTGATCGGGACCCCCGCGTCGCTGATCATCGGGCCGATCGTCGGCCTGCTCTCGCTGCTCCCCTACGTCGCCGGGCTGGGCATGCCCCTCAGCATGCTGCTCATGTGGCTCGAACCCACCACCGCGTCGTGGCAGAGCCAGTGGTGGTGGATCGTCGGCGGGCCCATCCTCGTGACCACCGGCGCGCAGATTCTCGATGACTACATCCTCACTCCGGCCATCCAGGGCAAGAGCACCGGCATGGACACGCCCACCATCGTCTTCGCCTCGATCGCGGGCGGGGCGCTCGGCGGCGTCTACGGGTTGCTGCTCGCCATCCCCGTCACAGCCTGCATCAAGATCCTGCTGAAGGCAGTCGTCTGGCCCCGCTTCAACAAGTGGGCCGCGGGCGAACGCGCCGATCCGCTGCCGCTCGGCGATCTGACCGATACTCAACCGTGACAGGCAGGTTCGCTCACTTGCGCCGCTTCTTCTTCACCGGGCTCGCCATGTGCGTTGACTTCTTGGTCGCGAACATGGGCATGCCCGAGACGCCGGGCATGCCGCCCGATGACTGCATCTCCTTCATCGCCGCGATCCGCCCCTTGGCACCCATGCCGGCCATGTCGCGGGTCAGCTTCGAGATCGTCTCGAACTGCCGGACCATCTGCCCGACCTGCTCGACTTTCACCCCAGAACCCTTGGCCACGCGCTTCCGACGCGACTGGTCGAAGAGCGACACATCGCGCCGCTCATCCTTGGTCATCGAGTTGACCATCCCCTCGACCTGGTCGAGCTGCTTCTCATCGATGTTCACATCCTTGATGAGCGACCCGACGCCCGGCAGCATCCCCAGCAGCTGCTTCATTGGCCCCATCCGTCGCAGCGACCGGAGCTGACCCAGGAAGTCGTCCATCGTCAGCTTGCCCGAGGCCATCTTGGCCGCCATCTCCTCGGCTTCCTTCTCGGAGACCTGCTCCTGGGCCTTCTCGACGAGCGAGACCACATCGCCCATGCCCAGGATCCGGCCCGCGATTCGCTCGGCGTGGAACTCTTCGAGCGCATCGAGCTTCTCGCCGATGCCGATGAACCTGATGGGGGCCCCGGTGACCTTGCGCACCGTCAGCGCTGCGCC
>JBIPMO010000029.1:0-17008 GCA_044369085.1 Phycisphaerales bacterium | reverse complement strand
TCGTCGTGCAGAGCACCGGCCCGCGCCGCCTCGATGATGCTCGCTGGGACGATGCCAAAGTTGGTCGCGAATGGCGCAGCACGGCTCGCGACGGCGCGGCGAGCGTAGAGATCGACGCGACGGGGGAGATGCGTGTGAAGACTTGGAAAGCGGCGCGCTGACGAGTCGTGCGCGACGGGCGACGAGACGATCATGGCCCGTCAGTGCCGTTCCGGGCTCGTTCAAGGCGAAAAACCCCGGGCTTTGCGTGCGGGGCTCGTTTGATGCATCGAACGAGCCCGGATCGCGAAGCGACGGGCACGCGCCCGCATGCAACAACCGCGCCGCCATCGCGTGCTCCGCTATCGTTTCCGCGTGCGCATCCTCATCGCTCCCGACAAGTTCAAGGGCACGCTGACCGCGATCGAGGCGTCGGAGGCGATGTCGCTCGGCGCACGCCGGGCGGCGAGCGAGCTGGGCATCGCCATCAATGTCGATGAGTGCCCGGTTGCGGATGGGGGCGAGGGGACGCTCGACTGTGTCGCGCGTGCTCGCGGTATCACGACCCTCGGCGGCTGCTCACAACTCAATCCATTCGATGCGAGCGTATGGCTCACCCCGCGGATGCTGATCGACCCGCCACTGCAGCAAATTGTTGTCCCGGAACCGATCGCGCTCGATTCGTTCGAATACTTGGTAGACGACTACATCGCGGATCATCCACTAGATCAGGAGGGCCTCACGTGTCTCTACGGTGACGACTGGGACACCCCGCGTGACGTCATGTTGGAATCAGCCGAAGTGATCGGGCTGCGGCTGAGAGCAAGTCAAGAGGCGATGATTGAAAGCTACTCGACCGAGGCGCTCGGCTCGATGATCACCCGATCGCTGAGCCGATTCACCAGGCGCATCACCATCGGCCTTGGAGGCTCCGGCACAGTGGACGGCGGATTCGGGATGGCGAGCAAGGTCGGGGTGCGCTTCGTCACCGAGCGTGGTGTCCCCGCGATTCCCGCTCCATTCTTCCTGAGTGATGTGGCGGAAGTCATCCCGCTTGCGCACGACCACCCGCTCAGCAAGCTGGAGATCATCGCTCTGTGCGATGTGCAGAACCCGCTGCTCGGCCCGACGGGTGCAGCCCGCATGTTCGGCCCGCAGAAGGGCGCGACGCCCGAGCAGGTCGAACGACTTGAGGCCGGGCTGGAGCATCTGGTGCGTGTCTGTCGAAGATCCGGCCTGTCCTGCGATCCTGACGCTCCGGGCGCGGGCGCTGCGGGCGGGCTCGGCTTCGGGCTCGCGACGTTCCTAGGTGCCAAGCTTGTCCATGGAGCACGATTCATACTGGACTTGCTGAAGTTTGACGAGCGTGCTGCCGCCGCCGACCTGGTCCTCACTGGTGAGGGGATGCTCGACGAGCAGACGGCCCAGGGCAAGGCCTGCGCAGCCGTGGCCCGTGCGGCGGCCCACGCGGGGAAGCCCGTCATCGCCATCGTCGGCGACACCGCGAGCGACCGTGAGACGCTGAAATCCGTCCTCGCTCATGCCGGGGTGAGCTTCGCCGCGATCCACCGCCTGACCGACATCGCGCCGAGCCGCGAGCACGCCCGGTCCCACGCCGCCGAGATGCTTGAAGAGGCGACATGCCGGGCCATTCTGGGCCATCTGCGGGCGGCCGGTCGCGACCGCTAGAATGCCCGCGACATGACCATCAACCCCTCCGACATCGTCCGCCTCTCGCGCCCGCCCATGAACCGCATGGAGGCCGTGTACGTCCCGGAGGTGATCAAGGGCTTCGGCACCACGGTCCGCCACTTCTTCAGTTCATTCGGGCAGTCCAAGCTGCCGGTCTTCGGCAAGAGCAAGACCACCCGGGCCATGCAGTATCCCGAGGAGCGGCGCGACGACATCCCCGTCGAAGAGGGCGGGCAGAACAAGTCCAACTTCCGCGGTGTGCACCGCCTCAACCGCGATGAGTCGGGCCGCGTCAAGTGCGTCGCCTGCATGATGTGCCCGACCATCTGCCCGGCCAACTGCATCCACATCGTCGCGGGCGAATCGCCGTGGGACGACCGCGAGAAGTACCCCGTCAAGTTCGAGATCGACGAGCTGCGCTGCATCTTCTGCGGGATGTGCGAGGAGGCCTGCCCGGTCGATGCGATCGAGCTGACCACCGAGTACGACGTGGTCGGGCTGTCGCGCCAGGAGATGGTGTTCGACAAGAACAAGTTGCTGAACGTCTACGACGTGACGATCGACAAGAAGCCGATGTGACCGGGGCCTGATCGGTCGGTTTCCGAACGGAGCAGGACGGGCGGCGGCCCGCTGGTTCACTCGGGATCTCGCCCGGTCGGCGGGCGGCGCGGCAGACCGTTCGCCGGCTCGGCCGGGGCGGCGTCGGCCTCGGGCTCGAACGACTTGAACGAATCGGGAACCCCCTGCCCCCGCAGGAACAGGTCCGTGTCAGCGTCGAGCTGGTCGGGGAAATCGTCCATCACGAAGTGCCTGCAGTCGGTGTAGAACTTCAGCGTCGTGTTGGGGGGCGCACCCAGGGCCGCTCGCCACTGCTGGCGCTGCACCTTGTTCGGGACGCCGATCGGCGCCATCGGCGCGATGAACATCGTCGGAACCGCCAGGGTGCTCATCTGGGGCCGCATATCGACGAGCAGCGACTCGAGGTAGTAGTGGAACGCGACGGAGCGGTCGGTGCGGTTGAACATCTCGCCGAGCTCGCGGGCCCGGCGGTCATCGGAGACCAGCGCCAGCGCGTTCATGTACTGCTGGTTCTTCCACTCGTCCTCGGTCATCTTGACGAATGATTTGAGCATCGTGTTGCGGATGTTCTCACGCCGCGCTGCCATGTCCAGATCCCTGTTCGGGTCGGCCATGGGGATCACGGGCATGCCGTCGACGCTGACGACCGCTCGCACGAGCTCGGGATGGTTCAGCGCCACCCGCAGCGCGAGCATCGCGCCGTATCCGTGTCCGACCAGCACCGGCTTCTCCAGCCCGCACTCGGCCAGATACTTGAGGATCGCCCGGTCGGCGTTTCGCGTCACCGCGAGCGTCTCGTAGGTGTCCTTGTCGCCGAGTTCTGGCGGGGCGCTGCCGCCGAATCCCGGCAGGGTGATCGCGTGCATGGTGTAGCGCTGGGCGTTGCGGGTCATGAAGCCGTCCCAGACGTTCCATTCGCTGGCGACGCCCGGGATCAAGATCATGGGGATGGGTCCGTCGCCGCGCTTCTCGACGTGGGCGATGGGTGACACCGGATGCTCGGCCGAGGTCGCGCCTGCCTGTGCGGCGGCGGGAGGCTGCTGGGCTGGTTCACCTTGGCGGGCCCCGGCTGGCCCGCACGTGCCCGCGACCAATCCCGCTGTCAGGAACATCCGCATCACTGGGTTGAACATCTGGATCACCTCGATCGCGTTTGGGGCCGCGCTCCGGGAAAGACCCGGACCCGCGTGCATCATGCACCTACCCTATCCCGGCCGCTTTGTTGCGATCCATTCATCGGCCCGCCGGGCCCACCTTCGGCACCCGAGCGCAAGCCGACCCGCCGTTGACCCACACCGCCCCATGATTGATCACCCCGCCCGCCTGGACCTCAAGAAAGACCGCGGGCTCACCGTCGAGTGGGCCGACGGCACCACGTCGTACTACACCATCGCCTACCTCCGGCGGATGTCCCCCTCGGCCGAGGCCCGCCAACTCCGGGAGGAGTTGGCCAAGAACCCGCTGACGGTGCTGCCCGCTTCGGGATCCGCTCGCGGCCCGCTGGTCGCGGAATCGGCGGAGTTCGTGGGGAACTACGCCCTGCGCATCCGTTTCTCTGATGGCCACGACACCGGGATCTACTCCTGGCCGTATCTGCGCGAGATTGATCCTGCCAACGGAAAGCCGGTCGATCCCCCCGGACCGGGCGTTTCACGGTAGCCGACCGGGCGAGAACGCTGACCCGCCGAAGCAATCGAGCCGATAAACACCCGGGCCGGAATGTGCCGCGTGGGGGTTCCCGCGCCTTGGCATTCCCGGTTGCCTTTCTCGGTCCGCCCGGTCATGACCCATTCCGCTGAGCGACTGATCCTGATCGGCACCGCCGGGACCGTACCGGCGATGCACGCTGCCCTGCGAGCGATGGGCGCGGGGGGCCCGATCGTCCTCGGCGCGCTCCTGGCCGATGATGGCGACCTGGGAGTGCTCGATGCCGACCCGACCATCACCATCCTGGGCATGATCGATGACCTGCCCGATGTCCACCGGGGGATCGGCCCGACGGCCGCCCTGGTGAGCCTTCCCGCCTCGATGTCCGGTGCCACGGCCAAGGTCAGGTCGATCCTCGAACGGACCAACCTGCCTGCCCGGCACATGGCTCCCATGACCGATGTGCTGGCTGGGGTGACCCCGGCTGCCGGCGCAGCGCTTGATTTCGCGGCCCTGATCGGCCGCAAACCCCGAACCATTGATGAGGCCCCGGTCCGGCGACTGCTTGAGGGGCATCGGGTGCTGATCACTGGCGCGGGCGGGAGCATCGGTTCGGAACTCGCTCTGCGGTGCGCTGCCCTCGGGCCGCAGGCACTGTTCCTGATGGACCGGGCGGAAAACTCGCTCTTTGAGATCGATCGCCGGATCAAGGCCCAGCATCCGAGCCTGGAACGCAAGGCCATCCTGCATGATGTGGTCGATGCCGATGCCACGCTCCGCCGGCTGGTGGCGCTCCGCCCGGATGTTGTGTTCCACGCCGCAGCGCACAAGCACGTCCCGATGATGGAGGACCATCCATCGGCGGCGGTGACCAATAACCTGTTCGGGACCAAGTCCATCGCTGATGCCGCCCTCGCCACGGGGGTCGAACGGTTCGTCATGATCTCCACGGACAAGGCCGTGAACCCGACATCCGTGATGGGGGCGACCAAGCGACTGGCCGAGGTGTATGTCCGGAGCCTGGGAGCAACCGCGACCGGGCAGACGCAGTTCCGCATCGTCCGCTTCGGGAATGTGCTGGGGTCGGCGTGCAGCGTCCTGCCGGTGTGGGGGAGCCAGATCGCCGAGGGCGGCCCGGTCACGGTCACTCATCCGGCGATGACGCGCTTCTTTATGACGATCCCGGAGGCGGCCGCTCTGGTGGTCCAGGCCGCGGCCGTCGATGCCCAGGGGAGCTCCCGCCCGGATGTCTTTGTGCTGGACATGGGCGAGCCGGTGCGCATCCGGGACCTCGCCGAACGATTTGTCCGGGCCCACGGGCTTTCCCCGTACTGGGAGGATCCCCACTCGCTTGCCGACACCCGCCCCGTCGATCCGACCGAGCCGGTTGTGCCGAACCGGATCCGCTGCGTGTTCACCGGAATCCGGCCGGGTGAGAAACTGCACGAAGAACTGGCCTACGCCGCTGAAGAGCTACAACCAACTGTGGTTCCTGGGGTTATGGCATGGGCCGGGGGGCAGGTCGATCGGTCCGCGGCGATGCGGATGATCGGAGATTTATCAGCGGTGAAGCAGAGTGACGATGCTTCCCTGGTTCTGGCGGCGATTCAGCGCCACGTTCCCGAGATGACCCGCTCAAAGACCATACAGAATACCCCTGCCGAGGCGGCTTGACCCGGCAGCGCGAGTGGCGACAATGGGTGCTCGTTCTCCCTGCCCCCCTTGGTCCCCCGCGACTGGTCTGAAGAGTGATGCTCTTTCCTTCGGGAACCGGTAGAACCCTTGCCCGTCCAGTCCAAAGGAACTTCGAGGAATGGTCCAAGCCGTCGAGTCGATGCCCGCCCGTTCACTCCTGGATGAGACCCTGCCCGTGGATGATTACCGTCGCCAGCGGGATGAAGCCAGGAGCCTGCTCGAGAGCCTGGTTTCGGCCAAGGCCGAGTGCGAGGCCCATCAGGCCCGGTTCAACCGGCCCGACATGTTCCGTGCCGTGACGGGCCGGTCGGCCTTGGATGCGGCCATCGCGTCGACCCGGCGGATGATCGAGCGTCTGGATGCGGCTCTGGAACGGGCCGAGTCCCAGGTCGAGGTCAAGGTGGCATCCGTCAGCGGCGATCGCCTGCGTCGCGGGCCCCGGCTGGCGTGAACCCGGTCCTCCAGTTCAAACGACTGCACCCGGCCGCCAAGATCCCTACCTATCAATCCGACCATGCCGCGGGGATGGACCTCTGCGCCTGCCCGCACGACGGGCAGCCGCTCACCATGCAGCCCGGCGATATCCGGCTGATCCCTTGCGGGTTTGCGATGGCGATCCCCCATGGGTTCGAGGGGCAGGTTCGGCCGCGGTCCGGGCTGGCGACCAAGCATGGCATCTCGATGCCGAACACCCCGGGGACGGTCGATTCCGATTACCGGGGCGAGATGATGGTGCCGCTGATCAACCTGGGTCGGCAGGCGTTCGTGATCGAGGCCGGGATGCGGGTGGCTCAGTTGGTGATCGCCCCCGTAGCCCAAGCTCGCATCGTGGAAGTTGAGACCCTGGACGACACGAGCCGAGGATCTGGGGGATTTGGGTCAACCGGCGTGCATTCGTGATCTCGGCGCTTGGCACCGCCCGAATCCGGTGTAGTGTTGGGGTGTGACGTCGTCGCTTCGCGGCCCGTGGGTCGTCCGACCGTCTGGAGGAGAAAGAAGATGCGCCCCTACGCCGCGTTCGCCGCCGTTGCTGTCGCTGTTGCCGCGGGGCATCAGGCCCGTGCCGAGCGTTTCTCGGTTCCGATCGATCAGAACCAGTCGGTCGTGAACGTCACGCTGACATTGAGCGGGCAGAGCGCGACCGACTCTTCACCTGTGCGCGGGTTCGTGGAGCTGTCGCTCGACACCGTCCGCACGCCGTTGCAGGTTCGCGGGCGGGACTTCCGGCTGGAACTGACCGAGGACCTGATCCTGAATATCTCATTCGGAATCTTCGGAGCCTTCAACAGCCGCGTCGATGACCTGGTGATCTACTACGCGACGCCCGGGGCCGCGATCGGGCCGGTCCCGATCAACATGGGCGCGTTCTCGTTCACGCAGGTTCCGGCCCTGACGCTGGGGATCCTGAACTACACGGCGACGGGGCTGGTGTGCGCCACGCTGCAGAGCCAGAACCCGCCGCTGCCCTGCACCGACACCGATGACCTGTCGACCGAGCCGGTGCAGGCGATCGAATTCGACTCGACGCTGACGACCGCCGGTCGGGTGGTGACGGTTCAGGCCAACATCGACCGGACGGCCCCGATCGACCCCGCCAACCCCGGTCTGGGGACGCTCCGCGTGGTGGGGACGGTGCGCGGCAGCGTGACGGTCCCGCCCATCGCGGGCGATGCGGACCAGGACTGCGCGGTGACCTTTGCCGACATCACCAGCGTGCTCGCGAACTTCGGCAACGCCGGGGTGGGGATCACCGGCGATGCGAACAGCGACGGCGAGGTGTCGTTCGGCGATATCACGAGCGTGCTCGCCAACTTCGGGACCGTGTGCGACTGAGGGCGGGTTGCCGCGTCCGGGCCGGTGGTTGCTCAGTAGGTGAAGTTGGCGTTGGGGTCGGTCGTGCCCAGCCCGCCCGCATAGGCGCTCCCGACCACCGGTGCGACGTTGGTCCCGCCGACGACGATGGGTGCCAGGCGGTTGCCGATGGCGATATCCCAGTGCGAAGCGTTGCCCGAGCTGCTGTTGCGAATAATGAGGTTGCCCGCGCCCTCGATCTTGTAGCCCACATCGCAGTCGGTGGTCTGGTTGCTCTCGATGCGGGTGTCGGAGCCGGTCACGCGGATCCCGTGGCCAAAGTTTCCGTTGCCAATACCCGCCTCAAGGACCGTGTTGTCGATCACGGCGCAGTTGGAAGCGACGACGATGCCGTCGGTGATCGACTGGCTGACGGTGTTGCCGCGAGCGACGGCGTAGTCGTCCAAGCTGATCCCTGTGGAGATGGAGAAGCGTACGGTGCAGCCTGAGACCGTAGTTCCTTCGCCCGCCAGGATCCCGATGCCGTTGTCTTGATACGAGGTGCACGAGGAGATGTTGGCGCCCTCGCCCGCGCGGATGCCTCCGCTGTTCCCGCGTGTTGAGCAGTTGACCACCGAGGTCCCGTTGCCCGTATCGATCCCGGCGCTGCCGTTGTTGGTGGCGACACAGCCCGCGATGTGCGACCCCCAGCCAAGGTCAAAGCCCGACCCCGCGCTCGCCTCCGCGACACAGTCGGTGACGATCGATTGCTCGGACGTCTGGACGGCGCTCGCCCCGCAGGCGACGAACGTGCATCCGCGAATAATCGCGCTGTAGCGTGTCTGAACGCCATAGCCCGCGACCCCGGTCACGACGACATCTTCGATGACGACGTTGTCGGACCCCACGAGATCGATGCCCTCATCGCCCCAGGAGGTGATGCGCCCGTTGCGGATGGTGATCCCGGCAGCGCCGCCGACACTGACCATGGCGTCGAGCGAACCGAACACGCCGAAGACCTCGAAGCCCATCAGGTCGATGGTGACATCTGATGAGTCGATCTTGATCCCGTTCTTGCCGAACTCCCCGTTGAGGTTGGCGGTCAGGTAGTAGGAGCCGGGCCGGGCGATGCGGTAGGTGCTGTCGGCGTCGCCCGGGGTGTTGGTCGAGTCGATCGGCATCCGCGGCTCGACCTGCTGGAGCGTCTTCATGGTCGGCGCGAGCGGGCCTGAGGGTGGATTGAGGTCGCCGGCGGACGCGAGCGGGGAGGCGAGGCCGAAGCAGGCAAGAACTGCAAGAGTGAGGCGTGGCATGGATAGGCTCCGATCGGGGCTGTCAAGGACCTGTTCAGGCCGCACGCACGCGGCATGCTTATGTGAACGCGGCCTGCCGGGGCGTGTGACGGCAATCGGAGGAATTCGCTCGCGGTTCTTCTGACAGGCCTCAGTGCGCAGCGGGTGGGGGGACGTAGCCCATCCCGATCAGGTAAATCTCTCGTGAAACATCGCGCGAGGCATCGGGCTTGTAGGCCGCCCCTTTCACGAACATCCGCTGGACGCGCTTGAGCAGGGCGGGGGTCTCGCCGCCCTCAAGGATCTTCATGGCCAGATGGCCGGTGGGCTTGAGCAGGTCGGGGACCAGGTCGAGCACGCGCTCGCAGAGTCGGGCCGAGACGAGGTCATCTCCGTGGCCCGTGGTGTTGGGGGCCATGTCCGAGACGACGCAGTCGAAGAGGCGCGGTTCGGCGGTGCCCGCGGCGAGGAAGACCTGGGGCGGAGTTTTCTCGATGTCGCCGATCAGGGTCACGACGTTCGGGGCGATGTTCCGTTCGACCGGTTTGAGGTCGATCCCGACGACGGATCCCTGATCGCCGACGAGCTCGAGCGCGACCTGGAGCCAGGCGCCCGGGGCGCAGCCGAGGTCGAGGACGCGGTCGCCCCGTTTGATGATCCGCTTGGCCTGGTTGATCTGCTGGAGCTTGTAGGCCGAGCGCGCGAGGTAGCCCTCGGCCTTGGCCTGCTTGAAGTAGTGGTCGTGGAGGATCCGGCGGGCCATGAAGGGGTTTCTGACGGCTTTCGGGACGCCGGGCGTCACATCGGTGTGCCCGGGGGCGTAGGCGGCGAGCGAGGGGAATACCGCCCGCGGGGAGGGGAAGGTTGAAATGGTAAGGTTCCTCTCCCCAAGCACAGATTTGCCGCGATTGAATTGGCCGGGCGTGTGTGGCCGGCGGGGGAATGGGGCGGCTTTCTGGAGGGTATCCCGGCTCGTACGCGAATCGCCCGCAACTCGGCGGGCGAAAGGTGGTAGAGCCTAGTTCGGCTGGCGGTCCGGCTCCCCTCCCCGTGGGCCCCGGCAATCGCCCTGATGGCGTGGAGGTCTCGTGCGAAAGTTCCTCGGTGTCATGAAGTGGGTGGTCGGTGTGGGGCTCGTGGTGCTGCTGGTCTGCGGCGGCGGCGCGGCGTTCCTTGTGCCGATGGTGCAGAAACAGCTCCAGGCCCAGCGCGACCGCGCGAAGGGGACGCTCGTGGTGGTTGAGCCCGCATCGGTGGGCGAGTTGGTGCGGACGGTTTCCGCGCCTGGGATCATCGCGCCGAAGTTCACGGCGAACATCTCTTCGCGGGTGTCGGCCAAGATCATCGCGATCCGGGTCGATGCGGGGGCGGTCGTGAAGGAGGGGGACATCCTGATCGAGCTGGACTCCAAGGACCTCGAGGCGTCGCTGTCGGCATCGAAGGCGCGTCTGGCAGGGGACCAGGCCTCGCTGTCGGGGACGATCGCGAACCTGGCATCGGAAGAGGCCCGGATCGTGGGGGCGCGGGCGACGTACAAGAACGCGGTGGCTGACTTCGAGCGGCAGCAGTCTTTGCACACCTCGGGGGATGTGAGCCAATCGGTGCTCGACATCTCGCAGACCGAGATGGAGCGTGCCAAGGCGAACCTGGAGGCATCCGAGAAGGCGCTCGAATCGTTCGAGGCGAACGTGAACGCGGCGCGAGCTCGTGTCGAGGCATCGCGTGCCGATGTGGACCGTGCCCAGCAGAACGTGGACTACTGCGTGATCCGGTCGCCCCTGACGGGCGTGGTGGTGAAGCGGAACGTGAACATCGGCGAGGTGGCGCTGGGGACGATCCAGAACATCGGCACGGCTCTGCTGGTGGTGGAGGATCAGAGCCGGCTGCTGGTCAAGGCCCGGCTGGCCGAGACCGACGGTCCGCGCGTGAGCGTGGGGATGCGGACGCGGGCGTTCGTCAACGGCTACCTGGAAGAGACGTTCATGGGGACGGTGACGAAGATCGCCCTGACGACGCAGCGCTGGACCGACGGGACGCAATACCTTGAGACCGAGGTCGAGCTCGACCCGGTGACGAAGATGCTGGCGAGCGGGACGACGGCGAACGTCGAGGTCGAGACCGAGACGCTGCGGGATGTGCTGCTGGTTCCCAGCCAGGCGGTGCTCGACAAGCGCGTTGACACGCTGCCGCAGAAGCTCCGTGAGGAGCACCCGCTGGTCGACAAGGACAAGACGTTCGTGAAGGTGGTGATGCTCAAGAAGGAGGGCAAGGCGGTTTTCACGCCGGTGCGCTCTTCGGTGAGCAACATCACCAAGACGGCGGTGATCGAGGGGCTGTCGATCGGCGACCCCGTGATCGTCGGCCCCTTCTCGGCTCTGCAGCAGCTCAGCGACAACGCGAACGTGCGCACCGAGGAGGAGAGCGAGGTCAAGAAGAAGAAGCCCGAGACCGAGGTCGCGGAGAAGGACAAGCCCAAGCCCGCAGCGGGCTGAGCGGTTGCGGACGTTCGCCCGGAGAGAGAACCTTCGCCGCGGGCCGCGCCCGGCCCAGGAGCACGCCATGAGCATCCATGTCAAGGGCCTGACCAAGGTGTACAAGATGGGGATCGAGCGCGTGCACGCGCTGGCGGGGGTCGACCTGCACATCGACCGGGGCGAGTTCGTGGCGATCATGGGCGCCTCGGGGTCGGGCAAGTCGACGCTGATGAACATCCTGGGGTGCCTCGACAAGCCCACGGCCGGCGAGTACGTGCTGAACGGGCGTCCGACGCACGAGATGGGGGCGTTCGAGCTGGCTCGCGTGCGGAACGAGGAGATCGGCTTCGTGTTCCAGACGTTCGAGCTGCTGCAGCGCTCGACGGCGATCCAGAACGTGGCGATGTCGCTGCTGTACTCGCGTCACCGCTGGTTCGGGGCGCGGCGGGCATCGAAGATCGCGCTCGAGCGTGTCGGGCTGGGCGACCGCCTGACCCACAGGCCGAACCAGATGTCCGGCGGGCAGCGGCAGCGCGTGGCGATCGCCAGGGCCCTGGTGAACAAACCCAGCATGATCCTGGCCGACGAGCCCACGGGGAACCTGGACTCGGCGACCAGCGAGGACATCCTGCGGCTCTTCAAGGAGCTGCACGACGAGGGGCAGACGATCGTGGTGGTTACGCACGAGGAGGACATCGCCGGCCATGCGGACCGGATCATCCGGCTGCGTGACGGGCGGATTCTCTCGGACTACCCGACGGTGTCGGACCCGATGCATACGGCGTACCTGGAGCGGGCGGCGGTGATGGCCGTCGAGGTGGCCCAGAGCACGCAGACCATGAACCGCGCGGCGAGCGGTCCCCGCCCGCTGGAGGTGAACTGACCATGGGCGTTTTCGTGCGACTTTTCGTCCAGATCTTCATCTCCGCGATCGCGCAGGTGTGGGCCAACAAGGTCCGCGCGTTCCTGACCACGCTCGGCATCATCATCGGCGTGTGGGCGATCACGTCGGTGATCGCGGCGGTGGGCGGGCTGAACTCCTTCGTGCTCAAGGGCTTCGAGGAGTTCGGATCCAACCGCATCCAGCTGTGGGGGACGATCCCCCCGTCGCAGCGGCGCTCGCGCGGCGACTGGGACCGCGTCCGGCTGAAGGTCGAGGACGCCGAGGCGATCCGCAAGAACGCCACCATGATCGAGTCGGTCGCGCTCACCTCCAACCTGCGGGCCAGGATCCGCGCGGGGGACATCGAGAAGGCGGGCGTGACCGTCACCTGCATCGAGCCCGAGCTGCTGGCGATCGACAACCGCGTGATCATGCGGGGCCGGCCGCTCACCGAGAGCGACTCGACCGACGAGCTGCAGGTGTGCCTCGTGAACGACAAGGCCATCGACGAGCTGCGGCTGAACGATGGCGGCGTGGGCGAGTACATCACGCTGAACGACCGCCGGTTCCTGATCGTGGGGATCGTTGAGTCCAAGGACAACGGGCCGATGTTCGGCGGCGACGATGCGCAGTCGGAGGTGCTGGTCCCCTTCCGTCAGGTGTACAAGCTTCAAGGGCAGTTCTTCTGGATCCAGGCCTCGCTGAAGATGAAGTCCGGGCTGGAGGTCGAGGATGTCAAGGAAGAGATCCGCTTCGTGATGCGCAAGCAGCGCCAGCTCAAGCCCGATGAGGAGGACACGTTCGAGATGTTCGTGTTCGAGAGCATCCTGCGGAATATGCGCGGGATCGCGGCCGGGCTGACGGCGGGCGCATCGGTGCTGGTGGGCATCTCGCTGCTGGTGGGCGGCGTGGGGATCATGAACATCATGCTGGTGTCGGTGAGCGAGCGGACGCGCGAGATCGGTCTGCGCAAGGCGGTGGGCGCCAATCCCATCACGATCCTGGCGCAGTTCCTGACCGAGGCGATCGTGCTCTGCCTTTCGGGGGGCGTGATCGGGCTGATCCTGGGTCAGGCGACGGTTCTGGGCATGCAGCAGGCGGCCAAGCAGACCGAGAGCCTCAAGGCGTTCGCGGATGTGCAGATCCCGGCGTGGGCGATCATCCTTTCCTTTGGCTTCAGCGCCGGCGTCGGCGTCGTCTTCGGCATGTGGCCGGCGATCAAGGCCGCCCGCCTCAACCCAATCGAGGCTCTCCGTCATGAATGACCGTCGTGGGTTTGGTCTCTCCCGTCCGGCACTGATCGCGGCGGCGGCTGTGGCTCCGCTCGCGAGCCTCGGCGGCTGCTACACGAGCAGCCCGTTCTGGCCCGACAAGGACGACTACGGCAACCGCCCGGCCGCCGAGCGCTTGCGCACGGTGTCGACGCTCACGCTCGACAAGAAGCCGGGGGGCGAGCTGACCGACCAGCCGCTGCCGATCTCCACCGAGCCGCCGGCCGACCCCTTCGCCGGGCTCGAGAAGGTGCCGGTGGACATCGAGCAGGCACGTGCGTGGACGATCGCCAACAACCTGGACCTGCAGGTGGCGCTCATCACCCCGACGATCGAGAACGTGGCGCTGTCGGGCGAGGAAGCGAAGTTCGAATCGCTCTTCCGCACGCGGGTGCGCTACAACGACACCGACTCGCCGACGGCTTCGACGCTCGCGAACAATCAGGCCCGGACCTTCGACATCGTCCCGGGGGTGGACATCCCGCTGACGAGCGGCGGCACCGCGACGGTCGAGCTGCCGATCAACCGGACCGAGTCCAACAACCAGTTCACGACGCTGAACCCCTCCTACACCAGCGACCTGCAGTTCTCGATCAGCCAGCCGCTGCTGCGCGGGGCCGGGCGGCGGACCACGACGCACTCGATCCGCATCCAGGCGCTCGAGAACGACATCGCCGAGGCGCGATCGAAGCTCGAGATCATCCGCCGTGTCGCCGAGGTCGACCGGGCCTACTGGCGGCTCTACGCCGCCAAGCGCCTGCTGATCGTCCGGCAGGATCAGTTCGAACTGGCGCGGACGCAGCTGCAGCAGGCCGAGCGGCGCGTGCGGGCCCAGGTGGCCCCCGAGGTCGAGATCATCCGGGCGCAGTCGGGGCTCGCCGACCGCCTGGAAGCGATCATCATCGCGCAGAACCGCGTCCGCGACCTGCAGCGCGACCTCAAGCGCATTATGAACGTCGACGGCCTGAAGATCGGGAGCCTCAAGAACCTCGACACGATGACCGAGCCCGACCCGGTCGAGTTCATCCTCGATCCCGAGGAGTACGCCACCGCCGCCGTGGCCAACCGCATGGAGATGCTCGAGCTCGAGCTCCGGCTGGCCCAGGACTACAGCACGATCGACTTCCAGCGCAATCAGGCGCTGCCGCTCTTCACGCTCGACTACCGGTACACCTTCAACGGGCTGGGGGGATCGCTGGGCGACTCGATCGAGGTGACCAAGGATGGCAAGTTCGCCGACTGGGGGCTGGGGGCGAACTTCCAGGTTCCCCTGGGCAACGAGGCGGCCGAGTCGCGCGTGCACCAAGCGATCCTGATCCGCCTGCAGCGCCTGGCCTCGCGCGAAGCTCGCGAGCAGGCGATCCGGCAGGAGGTCTACAACTCCGTCGACAACCTGTACGCATCGTGGCAGCGGATCCTGGCCTCGCGGCAGGCGACGGTGCTGGCTGCACGCAACCTGCGGGCCGAGCAGAACCAGTTCGAGGTCGGGGCTCGGACGAGCACGGATGTGCTCGACGCGGCGACCCGCCTGGCCGATGCGCAGAGCAGCGAGATCATCGCGCTCACCGACTACCAGGTCTCGCAGGTCGACCTGGCCTTCGCGACGGGCACGCTGCTGGGCAACGCCAAGATCGACTGGCAGCCGCGCGATCCGAGGCAGATCGGCAACCGCGAGCACTGGATCGGCGAATCGCGTGGGCGCGTTCCCCTGGGCCCGGCATCGGGCGAGATCCGCAATGAGGCGGCGCCGATGCCGTCATCATCCGATGCCGGTCAGCCCGCATCGTCGACCGGGGCGGCTGCGGCGGGTACGCCCGACGCGGTCCCTCCGCCCGCGACCCCCGAGTAAGCGGGTCGAGCCGGGCTTTACTCGCCTTCGCGCTGCATCTGCTTGACGCGATCCAGCCGCTTCTGGTGCACATCGCGGGTCGGTTCGAGGTCGACCAGTGCCTGAATGTGGCGCTCCGCCGTGGCGAGGTCGCCGCGCTGGATGGCGACGCTCGCGGCGAACTCGCGGAAGTTGGCATCGAAGGGTGAGATCTGGGTGGCGCGTTCTGCCTTCAGGCCCGCGGAGTCCCATTCACCCAGGGCCGCGTGCTGGCGCGCGAGCTCAATGGCGTAGACCGGTGAGTACTGCTCGCGGACATCAAGGTAGGCCAGGTGCGGTATCGCGCGGGAAGGATCCTCGCTCGCGAGGTAGAGCCGCGCCAGGTGCTGGTGGGGCATGGGGTCGACGGGGCGCGCTTTGGCGTAGCGCTCCAGCAGCGGGACCATCGACTCATCGGGCTTGCCGCCCGCTGCTTTGAGGATGAACCCGCACTTGAGTTCGAGCAGGTCCGGATGCTCGGGGTGGATCTCAAGGAGGCGGTCGATGGTCTGTGCATCGGGCTCTGTGGATTCGATCGGCTCCCACTGGGGCATCACGCCGCCTTCGATGGCCACGGCCGCGCCTGAGGCGAAGCGTGCGATCTGCTGCTCGATGCCGGCTCGGCGATCGGGATCGGCGAGGGTGGCCTCCAGCATGAGCGACGGGATGCTGGGCTTTGCGAGCATGCCCCAGCTCATCGCATCCTGACGGGCCCAGGCCTCGAAATCTTTGAGGAACTGGGGCGAGTCGATGCCGAGCACGCGCTGCATGGCTTCGGCCTCGCGCACGCCATCGCGGTAGAGATCCATCAGGTCCAGGGGTGCCCGCTCGCCCCAGCGGTAGACGATGTACTGGTACATCCAGTGGCCCTGGGCGTAGGCCTTGCCGCGGTCCATGGGTTTCTTCGGGCGGACGAAGGCGATGTTGATCTCAACAAGGTCAAAGAGCGAACCGGTATCGATGGCCTCGGTGAGCATCTGCACGGTGTTGTAATCGCGCGGGGCGCCCTCGAGGTAGACCGCCGAGGCCTCGGTGAACCAGTGCGGGATGCGGTTGTTGGTGCGCGCGAGGGTGAGCGTGTGGACATACTCGTGGCGGAGCACGCGGACCCAGTCGTACGGGCCCTTGTGCTCTTTGCCGACCTTGGGGGCCTCCATCGCGATGACCGGCCCGGTCGAGGCGGCGATCGTGTGGATGCCCGTCATGCCCGTGATGCGGACGGCGAAGGTCTTGTGGTCGGGGTGGAGCTCGATCACGGTCTTCTGGGGCGGCTTGAAATCCACGTGCGCCATGTCGTGCTTGTGGATCTCTTCGAGGATGGGGCCCATCTCGCGGGCCATGACCTCATCGACGCCAGCTCGCGAGCGGATGATGAAGTTCTGGGTTTCGAACGATGCGTACTTTGCCAGGTCCTCGACCAGCGCCAGGCTGTTGCGGGCTCGGACGTTGAAGGGGTCGAGATCGACAGCGCGGCGCAGGGCGGTCAGGGCCAGCGTGTCTCTCCCCGACTGCATCTCAAGGAGCCCGAGCTCCAGGCTCGGCTGGGGCCACTTGGGCTGCCTGCGGACCGCCTCGTTGAGGTACTCCGCCGCCTGGTGGTACTGCCGGGACTCGGAGAGTGCCTTGCCGGCCTCGTAGTACGCGAGGGGTGAGTTCGGGGACAGGGCATCGAAGGCCTGGAACATCTCGGCCGCCCGGGCGAAGTCGAACGAAACGGCGACGGCCGCGATGTCGAGCGCCAGGGCCTCGCGCATGCGCGGGGCGCTCTCGAGCGCCCGGGTGGTGTACTTGCGGGCGTAGGCCGCATCGTTCTGGCGCATCCAGGCGCGGGCGAGGAT
>JBIPMO010000209.1:0-5717 GCA_044369085.1 Phycisphaerales bacterium | reverse complement strand
GGCCGCGGGCCGCCGCGCATGAACATACGGCTGCAGCAGCCCCTTGATGGCGAGATTGAGCGCATCGCTGGTGTTCAATGCGAAGATCACGTGCGATGGCGATTCACCGTTGATGAGCGTGTTGATCCGCTCGCGGCAGCGCCACATGAGCTCCCCGGCCTCGCGCGACTCGTTATACGCGCCGCGACCGGGCGACCCGCCGAGGCGCGTGGCGTAATCGGCCATCGCACGCAGCACCGATTCGGGCTTGGGGCTGCTGGTGGCGGCGTTATCGAAGTACAGACGGCGCGGCGCGGTGGTCACGCCGGCATTCTAGGTGCCCGATCAAGGCCGCCGACGCCGAGCCGCCCCGATGGCCCCGAGCACGAACGCACCAACAGCCCCCGGCGACGGAACGACCTCGATCCACAGATGCCACACATCCGCGGCGCCGAAGCGCTGCGATGGAGTCGGGCCCTCGTTCCCGCCGCTGCGGCTGTGGCCGAGGTCGGGGTTGCTCGCGACGACATATGAACGCAGGTGAAGAAACACGAACACGCCGGGCGAGGTCTCGATGGACACCGCCGGGCCGTTGAGCGCGAGCGCAGCGCTGCTCGCGATGCCCGGCGCGGTCAGCAGGTTGAGAACGATCCCGCCGCCGAGCGATGCTTCTCGCTTGAGCGTGAGCTGCGCGATGAACACGCCGTGCTGCCCGGAACGCGGGTTGAGCGCCGAGGCGACCGGGCCCCCGAGCGTTGAATCAAAGGAGATCCCGGCCCGAGCCTGATCGACGGGGGTCGCGGGGCTGTAGGGGAACGCACCGTCGTTATCGCCCGTGGCACCGATGTGCGAGCCGGAGGCGGCGATCGTCGTGGGGACATCGTACGAACCCGTGTAGCCGTAGAACGACAGGATCTGCGGGCTCAGCGAATCAACCCCGCCATCGGCAGCGGTCACGCGAGCAGGCGCGGCCGAGAGCGTGAAGTAGGAGTCGTAGGACTGCGCCTCAGTCCAGGGGCTGCTGGCGACAGCGGGCTGAACGCTGGTGTTGGTTGGGTTGCCTAAAGGGTTGTAGAACCCCAGCCCGCTTGTCGTGAACCCAGCGCCGCCGACGCCTTGTAAGCCCCCGCCCGCTTCGAACCCCGTGGCAACAAAGGGGCGTGCCGAGAGCGATGCAGTCGCGAGTGCGACAACCCACGCCGAGCAAAGAGCGGTGATCTTCATGGTGCCTCCGGGATGGTTGGTTCGGGCGTGCTTCCGAGCGTGACCAGTTTCAATCCATGTTCAGATGTTCACAAGTCAAGAGTGGCGTCGTCGCCACGCGGGCACTTTGATAAAAAGCAAAACACCGGCGGACGCGAGGTCCGCCGGTGTCGAGTTCTGCTCTTGGAGGGGGCCGCCGTGTTGCACCAGCGGCCCTGAGAACAGGAACGTGCTATCAGGTCCTACGCTGCGATCGCTCAGGCGCGACGACGGCGGAGGCCGGCGAGACCGGCGAGGCCGAAGGCGGCGACGGCGGTCGGGGCCGGGACGACCTCAACCCACAGGTGGTAGACGTCGGCAGCGCCGAAACGCTGCGAGTTGCCGGAGCCGGTGCCGGCGTTGCCGCCGCCACGGGAGTGGGCGAGGTTGTCGTTGGTGCCGACGAGGTAGGCCTTGAGGACCAGCGGCTGGAACACGCCGGGGGCGGTCTGGAAGTTCACAGAAGCGCCGCCGAGAGTGAGGGCGCTGGCCTGGAACTGGCCCTGAGCGAACAGGGTCGCGAAGAGGATGCCGCCCGAGATGGTCGAGCCGCGGTTGACGGTGAGCTGAGCGATGAAGATGCCGTCAGCGCCGGTCTTGGGGTTGACGCCCGAACCGGTGAAGGCGGAGCCGCCGGCAGCGTCGGTCGCAACGCCACCGCGAGCGCGGTTGACGGGGGTCGCGGCGTTGAAGGGGGCCTGGCCGTCGTTGTCACCGGTGGCGCCGATGTGCGTGCCGGGACCAGCGGTGTAGCCGGGGGCATCGAACGAGTCGCTGTAGGGGTAGAACGAGGCGATCTGGGGGCTCAGGGTGTCGACGCCGCCATCACCCTCGCTGATGCGGGCGGGGCCGGAAGCGATGGTGAAGTAGGAGTCGTAGGCCTGGTTCTCGGTCCAGGGGTTGCTGGCCGCGGCGGGCTGCGCGCTGGTGTTGGTGGGGTTGCCGGTGGGGTTGTAGAAACCGCCGGACGAGGTGGTGAATCCGTCGCCTTGGATGCCGTTCAGACCGCCGCCCGCCTCATAGGAGAGGGCGTTGAACGGAGCGGCGAAGGCCGAGGCGGACAGACCGACAACGGTGAGAACGGTGAAAACGGAACGCTTCATGTGCTGACTCCTCCAAAAAGGACTGTGCAGATACTCGAGCCCCGTCCCTGTGCGATGACGGCTGGTCACGAGTCGAAAGCAAGTATGACACGGTTCAGGAGAATTGCAAGGCAGGGCCCGAGCAATTCCAGCGCGAGGCGCGACAATTTGCGGGCTGCTCAAGGCCGAGAATCACCAAATCGCTGCAAGTCTTGAAAAACCGAAAACGCCGCTCGGCGTGGTGCCGAGCGGCGTTGAGATTTCGGCTGTTCGGTATCTACTCAGGATACCGTCAGGATTCCCAGGGGATTAGGCGCGACGACGGCGGAGGCCGGCGAGACCGGCGAGGCCGAAGGCGGCGACGGCGGTCGGGGCCGGGACGACCTCAACCCACAGGTGGTAGACGTCGGCAGCGCCGAAACGCTGCGAGTTGCCGGAGCCGGTGCCGGCGTTGCCGCCGCCACGGGAGTGGCCGAGGTTGGCGTTGCCGCCGACCAGGTAGGCCTTGAGGACCAGCGGCTGGAACACGCCGGGCTGGGTCTCGAACGCGACGGGGGCGCCGCCGAGGACGAGGTTGGACGACTGGAAGAGGCCCGGGCCGCGGAGGACGGAGAACAGGATGCCGCCCTCGAGGGTCGAGCCGCGGTTGACGGTGAACTGAGCGATGAAGATGCCGTCCTGGCCGGAGATGCCGTTCACGCCCGAGGGAGTGAAGTTGCTGCCGGTGGCCGCGTCGGTGGCGACGCCAGCGCGGGCGCGGTTGACGGGGGTCGCGGCGTTGAAGGGGGACTGCCCGTCGTTGTCACCGGTGGCGCCGATGTGCGAGCCGGGACCAGCGGTGAAGCCGGGGGCGTCGAGGGAGTCGGTGTAGCCGTAGGCCGACAGGATCTGGGGGCTCAGGGTGTCGATGCCGCCGTCACCTTCGGTGATGCGGGAGGGACCAGCAGAGATGGTGAAGTAGGAGTCGTAGGACTGGGCCTCGGTCCAGGGGTTGCTGGCCGCGGCGGGCTGAGCGCTGGTGTTGGTGGGGTTGCCGGTGGGGTTGTAGAAACCACCAGCCGACGTGGTGAAGCCGGCACCCTGGATGCCAGCGAGACCGCCGCCCGTCTCGTAGGACAGAGCGTTGAACGGGGCGGCCTGAGCGCCGGCGGCCAGAGCCACGACGCTGACAATGGACAGAATCTTCTTCATGACGTGCTTCTCCTCACAGGTGACGTGTATGCCCGGCCTTCCCGGGCCTATCTTCCCTTCGCACGAAGGGACCACCGTTATACCCGATTTCCCGTCACCGCAAGGCCCCAAAGCCCTCAGTATCCAGAACTTAACGCGAAATACAAAACACCTTACCCCACCAGAACATTCCGCCCGAACTCGCCGGGCTCGAACACGTGAACGTGGTCCATGTCCAGGTGGAACTCGACCTCTTTCCCGGTCGGAAAGTCCGGTCTGGCCGTGATACGGGCGATCACGTGCTGCCCCTTGGGGGTCGTGCACGACACATCGATCATGTCCCCCAGGGGCTCGATCACGCTCGTCCCCAGCCGCAGCGTGTTCCCCGTCCCCAGGTGGCGGCCCGCCCGCTCCTCGCTCATGGCGCTCGGGCGGAACCCCAGAACCATCGGGCGGCCCAGGTGCGGCTGCAGCTTCACGCGGTCGGCATCCCGCAGCCGCAGCGGCAGGGTGTCGGCAAAGTCGAACACGATCCCCCCGCCCGATTCCTTGAGCGTCCCGTTGAGGAAGTTCATCGGCGGCGACCCCAGGAACGCCGCCACGAAGCGGTTCACCGGGTGCCGATACACGTTGAGCGGAGAATCCACCTGCTGGATGTACCCCGCGCTCATCACCACGATCCGGTCGCCAAGAGTCATCGCCTCTTCCTGATCGTGCGTGACGTAGATCGTCGTGGTCTTGAGCCGCTGGTGCAGGTTCTTGATCTCGGTCCGCGTGGTCACCCGCAGCTTGGCATCCAGGTTCGAGAGCGGCTCGTCGAACAGGAACACCTTGGGCTCGCGCACGATCGCTCGCCCCAGAGCGACGCGCTGCCGCTGCCCGCCCGACAGCGCTTTGGGCTTGCGCTCCAGCAGCTCCGTCAGGCCGAGCATGCGAGCGGCCTCCTCGACGCGCTTGCGGATCTCATCGCGCGGCATCTTCCGCAGCATCAGCCCGAAGGCCATGTTTTTGTACACGCTCATGTGCGGGTACAGCGCGTAGTTCTGGAACACCATCGCGATGTCGCGGTCCTTGGGGTGGACATCGTTCACCACGCGGCCCGCGATTTCGCACGTCCCCGAGGTGATCTCCTCGAGCCCGGCGATCATCCGCAGCGTCGTGGACTTGCCGCACCCCGACGGGCCGACAAAGACCACGAACTCGCCCTGGTGGATGGACAGGTTGAAGTCATGGACGGCGGTGACCTTGCCGTCGTAGACCTTCTTCACGTTGGTGAGTTTGACTTGGCTCATGGGAGGATCAAAGGGCCAAATGGCAAAGGGCCGAATGGCAAATCAGAGGATGGGGGGCTGTGTGCGGTTGCTTCCGGTTTCGTGGTTGAACTGCGAACTGAACATTTGCTATTTGGCCCTTTGCGATGTGGCCATTTTCTATCCCTTCACCGCCCCGAGCTGGATTCCCTTGACAAGGTACTTCTGGAGGAACAGGAAGAGCAGCACGGGGGGGATCATGGCCATGAGGCTCGCGGCCATGATCAGGGGGGTCTCGCGGCCGTAGGTGCTGTCAAAGTCCAGCAGCCCGATCGGCAGGGTACGCAGATTCACATCCTTGGTCATGATCAGCGGCCAGAAGAAGGAGTTGTAGTTCCCCAGGAACGCGAAGATCGCGAGCACGATCAGCCCGGGCCGGGCCAGCGGCAGGATCACCTGCGTGAAGATCCGCCAGTGCCCCGCCCCGTCGATCGAGGCCGCCTCGTCCAGGCTCGACGGGATCGTCAGCATGAACTGCCGGAGCAGGAACGTCCCGTACGCCGTGAACGCGCCCGGGATGATCAGCCCCCAGTAGTTGTTGAACAGCCCCAGCCCCAGCACGATCGCGAAGTTGGGCACCATCAGCACCACCCCCGGGATCATCAGCGTGCCCAGATAGAGCAGGAACACACGGTCGCGCCCGGGCCACTTCACGCGGCTGAACGCGTACGCCGCCATGCTGCACGTCACCACCTGCAGCAGCGTCACCCACCCCGCCACGAAGAAGGAGTTGAAGAAGTACTTGCCGAACTGCACACGCTCGAACACCTGCGCGTAGTTCTCGGGCTTGAGCACCGGCGGGAAGGCCGTCTGCGTCAGCAGGTCCACATCCGTCAGCGACGAGACCGACATCAGCACCTGCCAGATGAACGGGATCACGAACGTCAGCCCGAGCACGACAAGACCGCCAAAGACGATGGCCTTGGAGAGGGAG
>JBIPMO010000208.1:0-5748 GCA_044369085.1 Phycisphaerales bacterium | reverse complement strand
CCAGTTCGCATCGGGAGCTACCGCCAGCGCACCCAAAGCGTCGGCAACAGAAGCCCGCGGATCCAAGTCCGTGGGCGCTGTCGGTTCGTCACCTGCCGCGACCGCGGTCCTCGACGCACCCGCCCCGCCCGCGACTTCCACTCATGGCGTCAATGGCCATGCCGATGCATCCGGCCGCATCTTCGCCTCGCCCCTGGCCAAGAAGATCGCCGCCGAGAAGGGGCTCGATCTCGCCTCGATCGACGGCACAGGCCCGGGCGGTCGCATCACCCGCAAGGATGTCGAGGGCGCACAGGTTGTGGTCCGCGCGGCGTCCCCCGCGACTCGCACGGCGACTGCCGCGCGGGCCCCGTCGCTCTCCGACGAGCCCTCGCCGCTTGCCTCGCGCACCGAGAACCTCTCGAACATGCGCCGCACCATTGCGACGCGGCTGGTCCAGAGCAAGCAGAGCATCCCGCACTACCAGGTCACGCTCGCGGTCAACATGGACCCGCTGCTGACCCTGCGCCAGCAGCTCAACGACCAGCTCGCCTCGCAGGGCGTCAAGCTGAGCGTCAACGACTTCATCGTCCGCGCGACCGCTCTGGCGATGCACCAGCACCCGTACGTCAACTCCTCGTGGGGCGCGGATGGTGGCTCCATCATCCTCCACGAGCGCGTCAACATCGGCGTGGCCATCAGCCTGCCCGCTGAAAAGGGCGGCGGCCTGGTCGTCGCGACCCTCCGGGATGCGGATCGCATCGGCCTGCGTCAGATCTCGGCCCAGACCAAGGCACTGGCCGACAAGGCCCGCACCCGTGGCCTCACCATCGAAGAGATGGATGGCAGCACCTTCACGATCTCGAACCTCGGGATGTTCGGTGTCGAGCACTTCACCGCCATCATCAACCCGCCCAACGTCGCGATCCTCGCGGTCGGCGCGGCGGTCGAGAAGGCGGTTGTCCGCGACGGGCAGCTGGCGGTCGGCCACGAGATGCAGATGACCATGTCCAGCGATCACCGCGTGGTCGATGGTGCCATGGCCGCCGCCTACCTCGCGACCGTGAAGCAACTGCTCGAAGCCCCGGCGACGCTGCTGGTCTGAGGGCGGGTCGAACTCCGGTCGGGCCTCGGCGGTCAGCGAGCGAGCGCGGGATCCTCGTAGCGCATGCCGAGATCGGTGTCCCCCGTGACCCGCAGGTCGATGCGCGCGATGCGGTTGTCCGATTCGTTGGCCACCACGGCCGCCGAACCCTCGGGGAAGCTCAGTGTTTCCTTCTGGCCCGGCGCAAGGCTGCCCAGGTCGGTGGTCACCCCGCCATCGCGCCGCAGCGAGATGCGCACGGGAACATCGCCGACGTTGTTTGCCTCCACCTTGAACGCGCCGGCTTGACCTCCGCCCAGGACAAACTGCTTCCGCGGTTCGACACGCAGCCCGGAGTTGATCGACCCGCAGCCGGCGAGGCTCAATGCCAGGACGAGTGAAGTGGTGAGCGAAGCACAGAGCTGCGACGACATCCGGCGCATGACGATTCCTTTCAACATCGGCGATGGCAGCTGACACGGGGCCCCCGATCTATCCGGATCAGGCAGGCTCGCAAGCATTCGCGTGTCGGCCGCTGGCGGATTCGTGCAGCCAGCCCGCACCATGGGCGGCGCTAGCCGCGCCGTTCGCCGCCCGCTGGCGCATCGATCAGCCGCAGCGTCCGCAGAGCCTCGATCTGGCTCGTCCGTATCAGCCGGATGATCGAGATATCGCTATCGACGCGGCCCGCCGACTGCGGGATCTCGCCGGCCAGATCGTGCATGGCCATCAGCACATCGGCAGGGTTGATGTCCTCGACCGGGCGGCCCAGCGTGTAGGCATCGATGTCGGGCTTGCGGTCCAGTTGGACCCGCAGAAGAAGGCCCTTGTTCGACAGGTGCTCGAGCACCCGGTCGCTCGCGGGCTCGGTCAGCCCGGTGCGAGCGGATATCTCGGCGACCGTCGTCGGCTTGCCCAGCGCGAACCGCTCGGCGATCACGCGGACGACGAGCACACCGACCGAGGGGTCAAAGAAGCTCGCCTCGGCGTTGCGCTGCATCTTGATGTGCAGCCCCGATGAAACCGTCTGGAGCGAGTAGGTCACCTCCAGCCCGAACAGCACGATCAGCCAGGTGACGTAGACCCAGAGCAGGAACATCGGGATGAGCGCCAGCGACCCGTACACCGCCATCTGCCCGCCCGTGGCCGGGTTGGTCAGGTAGCCGACGAAGCCGGTGAGCATCCCCTTGGCGATCTCCCACAGCACCGCCGCGATGAGCGCCCCGATCGCCGCCGCGTTCAGCCTGATCCGCGCGTTGGGCATCAGCCGGTACGCGAGCATCAGGATCAGCCACGTCAGCCCGACCTTGACCGCGTAGTTCGCGGGCGTGGTCAGCCAGGCGAACCACGCGGGCAGGTGCGTCAGCAGCTTCTTGGACTGATCGCCGACCAGGAACCCAAGGATCAGCCCCAGAGGCCCGAGCGTCAGCAGCGCCCAGTAGTTGACCAGCCGTGACAGCAGCCGCCGCGTCGTCGATGCCTGACAGATTAGGTTGAACGCCGCCTCGATCTGGATCATCAGCGACAGCGCGCCGTAGATCAGCACGATGATGCCGCCCACCGCGATCACACCGAAGTTGATCGACAGGAACCGCTCGACCGTCCGGTTCACGAACTCTTCGATCTTCTCGGACAGCGCCGCATCGGCCTCTTCAGCCGCGCTCGGCATCATCGGGCCGACGAATCCGGGTTGAAAATCGGGCGCCGGAGCGGCCTTGTCAGGCGCTGACGCAACGGGCACGGGCGCGGCCTGCCCCGTGGGGGCTTCCTGATGGAAGCGGATCTCCGACAGCCCTGTCCACTCCATCGTCCGCTGCAGCCCGTAGCGGATGCCATCCTCGGGCGCGAACGCCCGGATGATCACCAGCGACAGCACCAGGATCGGGATGAGCGAAAAGATCGTGCGGTATGCCAGAGCCGCGGCCATCTCGGGCGCCTGGTCGCGGTACATCTTGAGGAACCCGAAGCGGCAGAGCTCCCACAGGAAGCTCAGGAACGTGCCATCGCGCGGCTTGAGGCTCCCGAGCCTGCCGATCTTGTCAGCGCTCGCCGAGGTGTCGCCAAGTTCCCGCTTCACGGCCGGCCCTTTCCGCGCGAGGCCCCGCGGGGGCCGCCATCGCGCGCCGGGCGAGACGAGCGCTGCGGCCGCTGCGAGTTCTTCGGAGTGGGCCCCACATCCGACCGCGGCACGCGGCGCACCGGGCCATCCATGGCCCCACCGCTCCCCGCATCCTTCACCCGCGTCACAAGCGGGTGTGCGGCCCGCTTCGGCTTGCTCGCGGCCACGGGCTTCGCCGGGCGATGCTCGGCAAACTCATCTTCCGCACGAGCGGCGGGCCGCACAGGCCGTGCGGGCCGCGGCCCGGGTGCCGGGCGGGCAGGCTTGGCCTGGCGCGCAGGGCGTTCGGAACGCTCGGGCGTATCGCGGGTCATCTCCCGCGTCATGTCCCCCCGGGGCATGTCCAGGTCATCGTTCTCATCAGAGTCCTGCGAACGCGGATCACCCAGACGCATCGCCGTCGAGCCGGCGCTCGGGGTGTAATCCAGCCCCTTGGGGCCCTTCCCCTTCGCCGCCTTGCGCAACGCGGACAGCTCGGTCGTCGTCAGCTCGCGCCATTCGCCCAGCCGCAGCCCCTTCAGCACCACCGGGCCCATCGCGATCCGCACCAGCTTCCGCACCGGGTTGCCCGCCCGGGCCAGAATCTCGCGCACATGCCGCACCGGCCCCTGTGCCAGCGTGATGTCGATGATCGTCCGCGACACATCGATCCGCACAACCTTGATCTGGAACCCCGCCGTCCGCGGAGCCCGGATCATCCGGCCCTCCATCGGGTCGATGTACGGCGCATCCTTGGCCAGCTTGTCCGCATCGGGCTGGCTTAACTGCCCCTTCACGATCGCGCGGTAGGTCTTGTGCACCCCGTGCCGAGGGTGCGTCAGCGCGTTGGTCAGCTCGCCATCGTTGGTCAGCAGCATCAGCCCCATCGTGTCGATGTCCAGCCGTCCGACCGGGTACAGCCGCGCCCCCGAAGGGTGCTGCACCAGCTGCGCCACCGTCCGCCGACCATCCGGATCATCCATCGTGGTGATCGTGTGGCGGGGCTTGTAGAGCATCACGTACACATGCCGCGAGGCACCCTTGTGCGATGCCGCATCATCAAGGTTGAGCCGGCTGCCATCGACCTCCACCTCATCACGCCTAGGGTCGACGAGCACCGGCAGCCGCGTCACGATCTCGCCGTTCACCGCGACCCGGCCCCCCTCGATCATCTCCTCGCAGGCGCGGCGCGAGGCCACCCCGGCATCGGCCATCAGCCGTTGCAGCCGGATGCGGCCATCGGCGGGTTTCTTGGGCTCGCGATTGGGAGTCGTTCGGGGCATCGCGAGGATCTTAGGGGATGGCCCGGGCGCGCGGGTGTGCCACAGGGCGATTTCCCCTACGCGCCGAGCGAGCGGCTTTTGCAGGGGCGCGCGCCCGCGGGCCGATGCTCTCCACTGGCGCACAACGCGCCGGGAGAATCTCGTGCCCGAATCGATGCAGGCGAGCGTGGCGAGCGAGCACCCTTCGCAGGTGGCGGAGGGGGTCTTCCTGTCGCCGCGCGTGCTCGACCGCGGGGCCTTCGAGGAGTACTCCGCTCGCCTGCGAGCCCTGCTCGAACAGGTCGCAGCCCAGGGACTTGCTCTGCGCTCTTCCAGCGCCGATGCCGAACGGCTCGTCGCCGCCCTGCGAGCCCAGTTCGCAGACCGGTCCGAAGCCCTCGAATCCGCCTCACGCCTCGCCCAATCGATGAACGAACGCCTCGTCGAGGCCCGCAACATCCTCGGCAAGGCGGGCGATCTCGCCGGGCTCGCCGCCGACTTCGATGCCCGCACCCAGCGGATCATCGATGACAAGATCGCCGCCGTCGAGCGCCGCTTCTCCGAGATCATCGAGCGCTTCGGCAAGTCCACCCAGGAACGCGTCCAGCAGGCCGCCGCCCAGGCCGCCGCCGCCGCTGAACAGGCCCGAGCCGAGCGCGATGAAACCCGCCGAATGATCGAGACCATCGCCCGCCCGGCCACCCAGGCCCTCACCGACCAGGTGACCCGCGCTGAGGCCCTGGTCGCCACCGGTGCGGGCGGCCTGGGAGACATGGCCCAACTCGCCCAGCGCCTGGGTGAGGCCTCGATCAAGGCCGAACTGAACATCGCCGCTCTGAAAGGGGCGAGCGAGACCGCCGCCACCACCGTCCGCGGCCTGCAGACCTCGCTCGATGCCGCCGTCGAGTTCTCCGACCGCCTGGTCGCCCAGAACACCCTCGCGAGCGGGGATATCGGCGCCGCCCTCGCCTCATGCGAGCAGGCCCGAGCCGAGATCCGCCGCATCGCCGCCGAGTGCCGCGACCTCACCGAGCCGCTCTACGACGCCGAATCCCGAGCCGCCCACGCCGCCGACCGCGCTGAGCGCCTGCTCGCCCGCGTCGATGAGGCCCGCGAAGGCGGCAAGCAGGTCGCCCAGGAACTCGGCCAGACCATGAACGGCCTCTACGCCGCGCTGGATGCCCTGGAACCCTGGCGAGCCGTCCTGCTCGAAGGCAGCGAAGCGGGACTCCCGGCTCCGCTCGCCGAAATGGTCCGCGGAGTGCGAGCCGAGATGTCCCAGGACCTCGCCATCATCGCCGCGGCGATGACCCAGGTCGCTCGCC
>JBIPMO010000207.1:0-5754 GCA_044369085.1 Phycisphaerales bacterium | reverse complement strand
ACCGCATCGTGCTCACAGGGCTGTCCCAGGGCGGGCACGGATGCTGGAGCATCAACGCCGCCGCCCCCGGACGCTTCGCCGCCCTCGCGCCGGTCTGCGGATATGCCGCCCCGCCGCAGGCACAGGAGAAGGCCGATCGCGCGACCTGGCGCTTCGATGCCACCAACCCCGAAACCCGCAGGCTGATCGATGCCGCTCGCGGCGTCCCCACATGGATCTTCCACGGCGCGGCCGACACCGTCGTCCCCGTCGACCAGTCCGCGGGCATGGAAGCCGCGCTCCGCGCTGCTGGCGCCGATGTGCGCCTGACCACCTACCCGGGCATCGGCCACGACAGTTGGGACAAGGCCTACCCCGATCCAGCACTGCGATCGTGGCTCCTCGCAGCGCGCAGAAGGTAAGCCGCCCGCGATCCCGACCGCGCGGCCAATAACTCCCGCCCACCCACGAGCGGGCCTCAGCGCGGCCGATGGTGCTACCCGAGGCAATCCGTCTGAGGGGCGATCCACCGCTCGCCGCTCAAGGCCCTTGCGCATCACTCCGATGCGCAAGGGTCAGCCGGAGAGGACTCCATGTCCCAGACCGCCCTCGCCCAGCAAAGTGAGCCCTTCGAGGGCATGCAAGCCCTGCGCGAGGCGTGCGCCCGCAACTCGCCCGTCGAGGTGATCCGCCGCGGCCGCGGAGATCAGGAGCCCGCCGCCAAGGGCCGCCTCATCGAGTTCCGCGATGACTGCCTGATGATCGAGAAGGTCCACGTCATCGGCCGCGATGTGCAGTACCCCCCCGGCAGCGAGATCGACTGCTACTTCGCCTGCTCGGGCACGCTCCTGCACTTCCGATCGCAGATCATCGAGGCGGGCCAGCCCGTCAAGCTGAACCAGCAGGTCGTCGTGCCGGGCATGCGGATCGTCATCCCGGAGTCGGTGCAGGAAGGCCAGCGCCGCGGCGTCTACCGCACGCCGCTCGCCGCGCTCGACACGCTGCCCAAGATCGATGTCTGGTTCGCCCGCGATGTCCGCGATGCGAGCGAGCAGGCGCTCGCCGACTACCGAGCCGAAGCGGCCAGGCACGCCATCGATCCGACCGGAACGCTCCCACCTCCGCCCAAACTCGCTAACGCCATCGAGAAGCTCGCCCCGCGCTTCCAGTGAACCGCCGTCGATGCGTCCGACACCGGGATCGGCGTGCTGCTGCCCGGAACGATCTACTCGCGCCTGAAGATCTTCGAGCACCTCTGGATCCGCCTCTGGCTCCCGCGCGAGGAAAGGCCCCTCGTGCTCGTCGCCGAGGTCCGCCAGACCCGCGACATCCCGGGCCTTGGCGCCCGCCTCGGCCTGCTCTTCCTCAAGCAAGAGAGCATGGAGGCCGGCCTCGGCTTCCCCATCCGCACGCTCGTCAACTTCATCAACCAGACCAGACGCGACAAACGCATCTGAACCTCGCGCCGCCGCTCCCCTCACGGGCAAGGAACGCCGAAGTTCGCGAGCGTGGTCGTGACGTCGGCAAAGTTCACCGTCGCGCTCCCGTCCGAATCGCCCGGGCCGAACGCCTGACCGCTCGCCCCGAAGTTGGCGAGCACGCTCGTGATGTCGCTGAACGCGACCACCCGGTCGCCATCGGCATCGCCGGTGCAAGGCTGCGGAGGCGCAGCGCTGATGTTCACCCGGATGATCGCGGCATCCGACTGCAGGTTCGAGAAGATCTGCCCCGCGGTGACCAGATTCCCATCCGCCTGCACCGCAAGACTGCTGAAGATGCCCGACCCGATCGCGGGCGGCGTGAAGATCCCGCCACTGCCGAACGTGACATCGCGCGAGCCGTTGTCGTTCAGCCGGATCAACTGCGCCCCGCCAACCTTCACGATCAGCCTGCCGCCCGAGATCCGCACCGTGGGATTCGGTGAAAAGATCCCGCCGTTCTGGAACGCGCTGAACGTCGGATCGATCTGCCCGCTGGCCGTGAGCCGCGTCGCGTACGAGAGCGTCGGGCTGACCTCCCCCGGATCGCTGTCGAAGAAGGTCCCGTCACCGACCAGCACCAGCTTGCCATCGGCCTGCGCGATGACGGATGTCGCCCGGGCGCTCAGCGTGGCACCCGCGAACGAGGCCCCGCCGATCCCCCCCGTCCCGAAGGTCGGGTCGAGCGCGCCCGTCACCGGGTCAAGTCGAGCCGCGATGAACTTCGCCCCCGATGTCCCCACGACCACCACCTTGCCGTTCTGCACGATCGCGTCGAGCGCCGAGGCGAAGTTCACGTTCTCGCCAAGATCGATCAGCAACCGCCCGCCCGAACCGAAGCTCGGATCGATCGTCCCGTTGCCGTTGTACGCGATGATCGACCACACCGTCACCGCCGGATTGGTCGGCGAAGATGCCGATCCGATCGCCCAGATCTTCCCGCCGGGCACCACGAACACGCGAGCCGCCGTGTCCGTCTGACCGCCCGACAGATCGCTCACAACAACTCCGCCCGTGCCGAACGTCGCATCCAAAGCCCCGTTCGCATTCAGCCTCGCGATGGCGACATCCTTCGGAGCGTTGACCCCCGCCGACCCCGCGGCATCGCCCGCGATGAGAATCTTGCCATCGGCCTGGATCGCGACGCTCCGAGCGTTGCTGTTGCTGAGCTGGATCTGCACGATCCCCGTCCCGCCGAATGTCGTATCGAGCACCCCGGTCGGGAGGTACCGCGCGATCCGGAAGACACTCGCCGTCGTCCCCACCCCCCGCGCGCCCGCGACAACGATCCTGCCATCGGCCTGGATCCGCACATCGTTCCAAACCTCGTTGCCGCTGGCGATCGCCGCCAGCGCCACACCATTGACCCCGAAAGAGAGGTCCTGCGCTTCGGTGCCGGCGCGGGCCATGGTTGTCAGACCGCCGAGAGAGACGAGTCCGGCGACAACAAGGTGACGAGTCCGCATCAAAAGCCCCTTTTTTCAATAGGCAATATGGCCCGAGCGTGATGCGCAGCCGACCTCGGCGGCTCACGACGGGATAGATGTCGCCATCGAGTACTTGGATTCCAATAATGTGCCCGATCTTGCGCAGCCAGTCGGGCGTGAAGCGCCTCCTTAAAAGGAGCCTCGGGCATCCAAGCCCACAATCCCGCGATCAACGGCGCGCGCACGCTGGCGCATTGTCGGTGTCATTCAAGCGGGCACCCTCCAGCCGCCCCGCCCTCGGACCGATAATGACGATCAGGCGGCCGCGACTTCGCGCCAGAACTTTGCTGGATCGCGGCAGCAAAGGGGATCTGCATGACCATCGCGGCCACCGGACTCACCTTCAACCTCCCGGCTCTCCCGCCTGAACAAGGGGCTCCCCGGCGCGATCGGTTCTTCGCCGAGTTCGGCGGTGTTTGGTCGCGCATTGGCGACTTCCAGCGCACACGCATGTCATGGTTGGGGCTGGCCCACCTCCTCCGCCACGCCCGCGATGTGATCGATCGCGGCATCCCGGGGGACTACGCCGAGTTCGGAACCTGGCGCGGTGGAAGCCTCTTCGCCGTGGCCCGCGCATGGGAGCGAATCAGCGCCACCGACAGGGCCCTGCTCGGCTTCGATTCGTTTGAAGGTCTCCCCGCGCCGGATGATCGCCACGATGGACCATGGCTGCGTCAGGGGGTTTTCAGCGATGTCGACTACTCTGAGATCCAGAGGTTCTTCTCAGAACACGGCCTGAACGATCGCGTCACCCTCATCAAGGGCTGGTTCGACCGCACGATCGGGCGATTGCAAGACCATCGCGTCGCGCTCCTGCACATCGATGCCGATCTCTACGACTCAGTCAAGACCGCTCTCGAAGCCGGCTGGGAGCGCCTGTCGCCGGGCGGTGTGGTCGTCTTCGATGACTATCGCCACCCCGACTGCGCCGGCTGCACCATCGCCGTCGAGGAGTTCTTCGCCGCGCACACCGAGGCCATCCAGACGCAGCCGGGCACGAACTACTCCGGGTTTGTCGTCAAAGATGACTCTCCGCGCACCATCGTCGCTCTGCCGGGCGAAGGGCCCCACACCAAGTGGCGCCCAACGATCTGCACCGAGACCATCGCCCGTAACGAGGCCGACTCTCTCCGACGCCGCCTGCTCGAGCGATGCGCCGCCTGGTGCGCACGCTCCGGCTTCCGCCACATCGCGCTCTTTGGCGCGGGCCGGCACACGCGGCCCATCACCCGCCAGCCTTGGGCCGCGCACGGTGTCAGCGTCACCGCCATCATCGACGATGAGCCCCGCGACGCATTCATCGGGGGTGTCCCCGTCTTCCAATCGAACGAGTTCACCCTGAACGTCGATGCCGTCATCGTCAGCAGCGAGTGCTACGAAGACCACCTGGCCGCACGAGCCCACGCGATCTGCGACCAGCGCGGCGTTCCTGTCATCCGCATCTACGGTGACGAGCAACCCGCGACCAATCAGGCCGACCCGCCCACTCCCCGACTCACCCCAGCAAAGTCGGAGATGCGGATGCGCACCTACGAGCTCGCCGCGACTTTCACGCGCGATGCTCGAGTCCTGGACATTCCCTGCGGCGACGGCGCTGGCAGCGCGATCCTGATCGGCCAGGGCGAGGCCGCTGCATACACCGGGATCGACCCCGATGCACGTGCCATCCTGAACGCCCGCGACCGATTCAACGGGCCCGAACGCGACTTCCATCGCGGCAGCCTCGCCGAATCCGGCCTCGAAGCGTCCTCCATCGATGCGGCCATCGCCGATCTCGACCAGGCCACCGACACCGTCGCCTTGATCGCGGACTTGTTCCGCGCGCTCAGTCAGGAGGGCGTGCTGGTCATCCACGCCGCCGCGCGGGAGAGCGCGCTGGATGCGACCTCGCACCGGCTCGCGAGCCTGCTCGCTCCGAACTTTCACATCGAGCAATGGCTCGCGCAGGTGGAGGGTGATTCACCATCGTGGACGGGCCTGCCGCCCGGGATCTTTCCGCTCGGTGAAGGGCCTGTTCCGGATCGGATCATCGCCATCGCGCGCCGCGCCTGAACGAGATCGACGCGAACCGTCCAACGCGACTCGAACCGATCTTTCCACAAGATTGGCTGGACAACTCCCGGATCCGAGTTACACTCCGATCTGATGCTCGCCACTGCCTAATGAGATCGGGCCCGCTTTCCCCGCGATTTCAGCGACGAACCGCTGATTCGCGGAGGTGGCTGCATGCACATCGCACCCGCTTCGGTGCGAGCCAGGCCTCGCGGCGTCCACCCGATCTCACCCCATCCATTTCATGACCGATCGTCGCCGATCCCCGCGGATCGTCGCGATTCATCCATCGCGCCGTCACACAAACGGCCAAACAACGTCATCCATCGTTCCCGCGCTGCGCAGCGCTCGCTATCCCGCGCGCACGCTCGACTACCTCGACAGGACTCCCAAATGTCACGCAAGTCACGCCCCGACAACCGCGGCTTCCACTGCATCCGCTGCAACCACGCCGTCCCCCACCAGTCGTACGGCACCCAGCACCGCAACCATTGCCCGCTCTGCCTGTGGTCCCGCCACCTCGATGAAGAGCCGGGCGACCGCGCCTGCCCGTGCGCCCAGCCCATGGAACCCGTCGCCATCGAAGTCCGCCGCGATGGGGAGTGGTCCATCGTCCACCGGTGCACCGGCTGCGGCATGCTCCGCACCAACCGGATCGCGGGCGATGATCACGAACTCTCGCTGCTCGCCCTCGCGCTTCGGCCGCTCGCCAGGCCCGCGTTCCCCCTCGACATCTTCACGCCCGCCCGATGAACCTC
>JBIPMO010000027.1:0-17193 GCA_044369085.1 Phycisphaerales bacterium | reverse complement strand
ATCCGCATCAAGGGGGCGGGCGGGCGATTCAAAGGCAACCGTACGATCAACCTGAAGAACGCCGGAACGGCGACACGGTTTCTCACCGCCGCCGCGTGCCTCTCCGACGGGCCCGTTGTGATCGATGGCAACGACCGGATGCGCCAGCGCCCGATCGGCGAACTGGTCGGCATGCTGCGCTCGCTGGGGATCACGGTCGATGAACTGGGGGCGCCGGGCTGCGTGCCGCTGCGCGTGCAACCCGGGCGGTTCACAAAGAGCGAGATCGAGGTCGGCGTCACGCAGTCGAGCCAGTTCATCAGCGCGCTGATGCTGGTGGCGCCGCTCATGGAGAAGGGGTTGGTCTTCCGGTTCGGGCCGAGTGTCACCAGCCCCTCGTACATTGACTTGACCGTCTCCATGCTGTCGTCGATGTACGTCGAAGGCGCGATCATTCCGACGGGCGATGACCCCGACTCCACGGTTGTGAACCAGATCGAAGATGAGCTCGAGGATGCGCCGGATGAAATCGACGGGCGCCGAGGCGTGCCGCGTGAGAGGCCACCTCGAAGCATCCACATCGAGCCGGCGCGAGTCGTGGGCTTCCGCTACGAGGTCGAACCGGACGCGAGCGGGATGACCTACTTCTGGGGCGCCGCGTCGATCGTGCCGGGAGCCGTGCTGCGCGGCGACTTGCTCGGCTTCGACTCGATCCAGGGCGACTCGGCGTTCCGCGAGGTGCTTTTGCCACCCGAGCAAAGCGGGTGCGTCATATCGTACGAGCCGGATTTCACCGGCCCCGCGGCGCTGTGGGTTCCCGATGCCGACCTGACCAACATGCCCGACGCCGCGATGACCCTCGCCGCCGTCGCCTGCTTCGACACCAGCGGGCAGACCACCACGATCACCGGCTTGCGGACCCTCCGGGTGAAAGAGACCGACCGGCTCGCCGCGATCCGCAACGAACTCACCAAAGTCGGTGCTCATGTCGAGATCTTTCAGATCCCCGACCCCGCGGGGATCGGGCCGACCGAGGAGGGGCTGCGTATCGGCGTTCCCCCGGGCGGCCTCGACTGCTCCCCCGCCGCGCCGCGTGTCGTGTTCGACACCTACGACGATCATCGCATGGCGATGTCGCTGGCGCTGATCGGGCTGCGCCGCCCGAACGTGGTCATCCGCGATCCGCAGTGCGTCGCCAAGACCTACCCCACGTTCTGGCGCGATCTGTCGCTGCTCTACGAGAGCGCGGTGCGCGGCGGCGAGCACATCGGGCAGGGGTGAGCGCGAGTCGGGCTTGCCGGGCGCATCGGCTTAGAGCCCGACTTTTTTCGCCCACGTCGGCCCGCTCGGGCTGTCCGTCACCACCACACCCAGAACATCGAGTTCCTTGCGGATGCGGTCGGCCTCGGGCCAGTTCTTGGTCGCGCGGGCCGTGGTGCGGGCGGCGACCAGGGCATCGATGCGCGCCGACTCTTCCGTGGGCGCGGCATCGCTCGCTTGCGCCCCGCGCCGGGCGAGCACACCCAGCACGCCGTCGAACGTGCGCATCAGCGCCACATCGTCGGGCGTCGGCCGCTCGACCTTGTTGATCCACGTGTTCACCGCGGCGATGGCGGCGGCGACGTTCAGGTCATCGTTCATCGCGGCGGCGAACGCGGCGGCCGCCGTGCGCGATGTCTCGCTCAACGCGGCCATGTCCAGCATCGTCGGCGCACTGGCACTCTCGGCGAAGCGGCGCCACCGCTCGACGATGCGCACGGCATCCTTCAGCCCCTGCTCCGTGAAGTTCGCGTTGCTGCGGTAGTGGGTCTTGACGAGCTCCAGCCGGATGGCGGCCGGGTCAAAGCCCTTCTTGATCAGGTCGCCGACGGTGTAGAAGTTGCCCTTGCTCTTGGACATCTTTTCCCCCTCGACCTGCAGGAAGCGGGGGTGGAACCAGAAGCGAGCGAAGGCGGGCGTGCCGTGGGCGCAGCGGCTCTGGGCGATCTCGCACTCATGGTGGGGGAAGATGTTGTCCTCGCCGCCCGAATGCAGGTCGATCTGCTCGCCGAGCAGGCCATCGGCCATGGCGCTGCACTCGATGTGCCAGCCAGGGTAGCCCTCCTTCAGCGGGACGGCGCGGCCGAGTTCCTTGCTCGGATCCCATCGCATCAGGTGCGTGGGGTCTGGCTTCCAGAGCATGAAATCGGCGGGGTGCTTCTTGATCGATTGCGTGGCCTCGCTGACGCGCCCGCCAGCGCCGGCCCGGACCTTGTCGAGCGTGTTGCCGCTGAGTCGCCCGTAGTCCGGGAAGGACTGCGTGTCGAAGTAGGCCACACCATCAGCGGCGATGTAGGCGTGCTTGCGTTCGAGCAGCGTGAGGATCATCTCGAGCATCTGGCGGATGTAGCGCGTCGGGCGCGGCATCAGCGCCGGGTCCCTGTCTGCATCGTCGACGATACGAAGCCCGAGCAGGCGGGCATCCTCGACGAACGCCCGGGCGTAGAACTCCGCGATGGCGTAGGGGTCGGCGGGATCCAGTTCCTTCGCCGCATCGGGGGGCAGCTTGCCGGATTTTTTCTGTTCCAGCAGCCGGTGCCGAGCGGCCTCCATCTTGTCCTCGCCGCCCCCATCGGCCGCGGCATCGTCGACCATGTGGCCGACATCGGTGATGTTCATCACCTGGCGGACCTCGTAGCCGCCCGCCCCCGGCCCGAGTGCGCCGTCCGCGCGGTCGCAGAGCGGGGATTCGAGCCAGCGCCGCAAGGTGTCCGCGGCGAGGAACGAACGGAAGTTGCCGATGTGCGCAAAGTCGTAGACCGTCGGCCCACAGGTGTAGAAGGTGACGCGCGGGCGGCGTCCCTCACGGCGAGCGGCGTCCTGATCGAGTGCCTGAAAGGTCTCGACGGTGTTGGACAGCGTGTTGTAGAGCCGCAGCGGCATGGCCCGTGAGTGTACGGCAGCGCCGCCCGCCCGCGATCCGCTCAGGGGGTGCAGGAGGATCCGAAGTTCGAGAGCACGGTGGTGATGTCAAGGAAGGTCACGCTGCCGTTGCGGTCGGCATCACCGCTGATGATGCAGGGGCCGTTGGTGGCCTGGATCAGCGTGAAATCATCGACCGAGAAGGAACTCGGGTAATCGTAGCCGCCGAAGCGGAGTTCCGAAGACGAGCCCGTGCTGACGACCACGAAGGAAAGCTGCGTCCACTGGTTGATGGAGAGCCCCAGCGGGGTGGCCTCGTAGATGAGGTTGCCTTCCCACCACACACGCAGGCTATCGCCGTTGGGCGAGATGTTGTTGACCCAGAACTGGAGCAGGTAGCTCCGCCCGGGCAGGGTCGCGATGGCCTGTGCGACCTGATCGTACTGGTAATCCACACCAGCAAAGTACATGCCGAAGGCACCCGTATGAGCCACGCCGGAGACGGCAAAGCTAGATCCGCTCGCGGCGGCCTGCGTCGTCCAGCCCGCGAAGTTGCCCGTCTCGAAGCCGGGATTCACGATGAGGTTCGTGTCAACAACGACATCATCGAGGTAGAAGTACGACGGGCCATCCAGGCCCCGAAAGCGCAGCTCGGAGCTGGTGGCAGCGCTGAAGACCACGATGCTCACCTGGTACCAGCCGCTGTTGGGCGAAGCGATCGGCGTTGCGTCGTACACGGTGACGCCGTTCCAGGCCACCTGCAGGCTGTCGCCACCGGTGCCATCGTTCTTGACCCAGAACGAGAGCTGGTAGGCAGCTCCGGGAACGGTCGGCAGGGTCTGCGAGATCTCATCAAACTGGCCCGAGGTTGCCCCGAACACGGCGCTGTACGCGCCGGACCGGAAGGTGCCGGGCGTGACGACGATGCTCGAGCCCGAAGGGGCGGCCTGAACGGTCCAGCCGTCGAAGTTCCCGGTCTCAAACCCGCCGTTGGTGACGAGATTGCCCGCGAGCGATTGAGCGCAGGAAACCGCCACCGCGAGGCACGCGACAAGTGAACGAATGGACAACATGAAGACTCTCCTCATCAGGCCCCGGCCCAGCACGATCCGCGAAACACGGCGACGCCCAGACTACAAGGGCGATCGCGATGCACGATCCCGATCGAGTGTACACCCAAAATCGACCCCAAGAGCCGGAATGCGGCTGAGAATCACCGGTTCTCGCGGACAAACTGGGTCGCGGATGTCAGCCGCGTCGCGGGGAACCTTCCGCGCCGGAACGCGAACGCCCGTAGACTGGTCGGACGCTGGCTTTGTCGCCGGCGGACCGCCGGCGTGAGATCCGGGACCGCGCTCGAAGTTTGGATTCGGCAAGAGATACCTCCCGAGGAGATTGAAAGATGCTTCGCAAAACCATGATCGCTTCCGTCACCGCGCTCGCCCTCATCAGCCTCTCCGGCTGCGAGAAGAAAGAGGACGCGACCAAGAAGATGTCCGACGCCGCGACGGGCGTGACCGACTCGCTCAAGAAGGCCGCCGATGGCGCCAAGGCCGAGGCCACCAAGGCCGCCGACACCGCCAAGGAGAAGGCCGCGGATATGGTCGATTCGGCAAAGCAGAGCCTCGTCGACACCGCGCAGAAGGGCCTCGATTCGCTCAAGGGTCAGGTCGACTCGCTCAAGGCCCTGGGAGCGAAGGTCCCCGAGAACATGAAGCCCGAGTTCGACAAGGCCGTCGCGAGCATCGACGAGCAGTTCAAGGGGCTCGGCGGCAAGCTCGAGAGCCTCAAGTCCGCCGGCGCTGACCAGTGGAAGAAGCTCTCGGATGAGTTCTCCCCCGCGCTCACCAAGCTGCAGGACGAAGTGAAAGCCGCGATCGCCAAGTACACGAAGTAATCGCTGCTGATGGTGATCGATCGAGCGGGGCAGCGCGAGGCGCTGCCCCGCTTTCGCGCGCGATGGGCCCGGTCACGCCGCTCGCTGGAGCACGCGCAGCGAGTTCACGCCCAGGCATGGCTGCCACGCGCCGCGAGCGGCGACGACCTCTTCGTAGAAGCGCGTCACCCCGGGCCAGGCCCCGATGTCGTGCATCGCGACCAGCCCGCCAACCGGGACGTGCGGCGACCAGGCCTCGAAGTCCGCCTTCGATGCCTCATAGGAGTGGTCGCCATCGATGAACACCAGCCGGATCGGCCCGCCGATGCGCTCTCTCCACTGTGAAGCAGCGCTCAGGCTGTCGGTCACCACCGGCGTGACGATCTGCTCGACCCCCGCGCGGCGGAGGTTGCCGTTGAACGCATCCAGGGTCGAGCCCGTCTGCACCACCGCGGCGCACTCGTGCGTCCCGCCGGGCTGATGCTCGGGCGATCCTCGGAAATGATCGATGGCGAACACGCGTTCGGCGGGCGTGCGGCCCGAGATCTTCAGACCGCTCGCGAGCCAGCAGGTGCTCCGCCCCATGAAGCTGCCGATCTCGACCACCGCGCCCTGGGTGTCGGCGTGGGCCGCGAGGTTCATCAGCGCGAAGCCCTCCATCGGGTGCAGGTACCCCTGCACCTGGTCGAGGCGCTGGTGCAACTCGAAGAAGTGCCCGAGCGACTGCATGTTGGCGATGGCGGCGGTGACTGGCATCAGAGAGGTATCGGACCGCCGCGCCATATGCTTGATGCCCGCCCGAACAACGCCCGGCACGTGCCAGTGGTCCCCAGCCGACCACCCTGTCTGAGGTGTAACCTGCATCGACCCGCGAGCATCCAACGAAGTGATGAACACCATGAAACGTCTGACCATCGCCGCATGCCTGCTCGCCCCGATCGCTTTCGTTGCCGGCTGCGGCGATGGAGATGCGGCATCGCAGGCCCCCCCGCCGCCGAGCACTGCCAACAAGCAAGCCGACCCTTCGGCAGCGCCCGCCGCCGCGCCAGCACCGAGCGGCGACGCGATCACGGTCAGGAACACCTCCAACAGCGAGATCTTCAAGTCCATGAACATCCAGATCTATAAGGACAAGGTCGTCAAACCCGAGGACCAGTGGAAGAAGGAGCTGACCCCCCAGCAGTACGAGGTCCTGCGCGAAAAAGGCACCGAGCGGGCCTTCACCGGCAAGTACTGGAACACCAAGGATGACGGCATCTACCGCTGTTCAGGCTGCGCGCAACCGCTCTTCGTGTCGGACACGAAGTTCGACTCCGGCTGCGGCTGGCCCTCGTTCTTCAAGCCCGTGGCCGAGGGCGTCATCACCGAGCACGTCGATACCTCCTACGGCATGAAGCGGACCGAGGTCACGTGCACCCGCTGCGGTGCCCACCTCGGCCACGTCTTTGAGGATGCCCCCGATCAGCCGACCGGGCTGCGCTACTGCATCAACTCGGTGTCGATCGACCTCGAGAAGAAGGATGAGTCCAAGAAGGCCGATGCAGCACCGGTGCCCGCGCCGGGCAAGCCGTGAATGGCGTCGGACGCGAGCGGGGACGAGCTCAGCGATAATGGGCTGTATGCCCGACCCCCGCACGCAACGCGAACTGATGCTCGCAGGCGAGCTTTACCTCGCCTCGGACCCGGAGCTGGTCGAGCTCCGCAGGCGAGCCCGCGAACTGACACGGCGCTTCAACGCCACGCGCGAAGACCAGCCCGCCGAGCGCGAGACGATCCTGCGCGAGCTGTTCGGTTCGCTCGGGCAGCGTGTCGAGATCGAACCGACCTTCAGGTGCGACTACGGCTTCAACATCCACGCCGCCGACGGGCTCTACATGAACTTCGACTGCGTGATCCTGGATGTGTGCGAGGTGCGCATCGGCCGCTCGTGCTTCCTGGCCCCGGGTGTTCACATCTACACCGCCACGCACCCCCTCGATGCCGCCCTACGCTGCAGCGGGCCTGAGCTCGGCAAGCCCGTGCGCATCGGCGACCGCGTGTGGATCGGCGGGCGGGCCGTCATCCTGCCCGGCGTGACCATCGGCGATGATGTCGTCATCGGCGCGGGGAGCGTGGTGACACGCGATGTACCGGCGGGCATGCTGGTGGCGGGAAACCCGGCGCGGGTGATCCGCCCGATCGAGAGCAGATAAGCAGACCCTCGCTGGCGCTCCGGTTGGCTCAAGACCCGTCGCTGGCGCTCCGGGCTCGTTCAGAAAATAGTCACGCTCCAAGGGCTTCGCGCTGGGCGCGGGCCTCGCTCGCGATGCAGCGCAGAACCTCCACGTGCTGGCTCGACCATCCCCCTCCCGGCGTGGCGGCCGCGCTGTGGACCAGTTCATCGCCGAGCCCGGTGCCGCGCGATGCGCGGGCGCGGGCCATGATCATCTCCTTCAGAGCGGCGGCGTCGGCCACCCCGTCGATGAGCCCCTGATGACCGCTCGCGTGAGCGCCGTGCGGGCCGGCGTGACCGCCTCCGCCCGCCGTTTCCACCACGAGCGTCGAGAAACCAAACAGGCGCTGCACCGGCCCCTGCTGGATGCGGACGTTCTGGATGTTCTCGTAGGTGATCGTCACCTCGACCACGCTCCACACCCCCCGGCGCAGCCGCATGCTCCGCCCGGTCATGATGTACCACGTCGTGTCGTACTGCAGGTGGATCGCCACGTAGGCGATGATGTCGGGCAGGACGATCACCACGAGCCACAGCGGCGCAGTGAAGAGCGCAAACGGCCGGGTCTTCCAGTTCGACAGCAGCAGCACCCACACCGCGATCAGCGCGACATCGATGACCAGGCACAGGATCCAGAAGATCAGCTTCCGCCACTTCAGCCACCCCTCGCCGAGCTGCAGGCGGAAGGCCTGCTCGCCGGGTTCGAGCGGCAGCGAGGGCGGGTTGCGCGGCACGCGCAGCACATCCGTCAGCACCGCCCAGACACCTTCGTAGACCCACCTGGACGCCGCTCGCGTCGCGTTCTCGCCGATCATGCGGCCCCCCGCTCGCGCGCAGCGCGGATCGCCGACATGTCCGCGGCGATCTGCCGCAGCAGGACCAGGGCCTCATCCTCGGGCGCCCCGCCCGGCTCGGCGGTCTTGACCGCCACGACGCCGTCGTGGTCGAGCCCGCGTGCCCCGCGCATCTTGGTGTAGAGGAAGTCGCGGAGCGTCTCGTACTCGAGCACCCCTTCGATCTGCATCTCGGGCATCCCGCTGCCCGAAGCCGTCTGGATGCTGATCGTCGCCAGCCCCATCCATCGCTGCACAATGTTGCGTGACAGGTGGATGTCCTGGATGCGGCGGTAGGTCAGGTTCGTCTCGTGGCGGAAGAGCACACCGTAGGACATCGAGACGCCGTCGTCATCGAAGCGGTACCTCAGCGTGATGTACTTGCAGAACATCGGGATGAAGATGATCGGCGCAAGCACCAGCCCGAACAGCGAGCACAGACCGTAGTACGTCAGCAGCGATTCGTGCGGCCGCTCGATCGTCCTGGGGTCGAAGCTCGGATTGACTTTCGGAGCGTCCACGAGCGCCGCCTCCTCCCCCCCGAGGGTTGTTCGCCTTCAACAGTGCGACGTTTCACTTGCCCGTCAGCAGCACCACGCCGCCCAGGATCATCGCCACCGCGATGCCCTTCTTGACCGTCATCGGCTCGTGCAGGACCAGCCAGCCCAGCAGCACCGCCACCGCGGGGGCGAGCGTGAAGGCGATCGGCTTGATGCGGCTGATCTCCCCGAGCGACAGAGCGGTGTAGAAAAAGATCATCGCCGCCGCGCCGGCGATCAAACCCGAACCAAGCACGAGCTTCAGGATCGTGCTGGTCTCGGCGGTCTTCCACCAGCCCGCGGGCTCGCTCTTCACGCCGTACATCGCGACCGCGTAAGCCAGCCAGATCACCGGCAGCGCGACCGTCGAGCGCACCGTGATGGCCGTGATGGGCCCGATCTGTTTGGTGTGCAGCACGCTCTTGGTGAACAGCTCCCCGATGCCCCAGCACAGCCCGGCCAGAACCGCAAAGAGGATGGCTTTCATGAGCAAGAGTCTAACGAGCCCCGGGCGCAAAGCCCGGGGATGCCAACCCATCGCCAACGACAAGCACGACACGCATCAGCAGCGGCCGCCACGAATCGTCGCCATCTGACCAAGCGAACGCGCGTTCAGCGAGCGGGAGCCCCTTCCCCGGGCTTGGCGCCCGGGGCTCGTTCGTTCATCCCCGTGACGCGCTCCAGGGCCTTGTTGGCGATGAAGCCCAGGATGCCGAGCACGATCAGCGTCAGCACGATCCCCACCGCGAGCCACCACCAGGGTTTCTCCGCTTGAAGCCCCTCGCGGATGCTCGTGAACCGGTGATGCAGCGCCGCGCCGAGCCACACCGCCGCGAAGGTCCGCGGTGCCATCCCCACCGCCGTGGCGATCACGTACGTCGCCAGCGGCACGCGCACGCTCGCGAGCACAAGGTTCGTCAGCGCGAAAGGCGAGTTCGGGGGCAAGCGCATCAGCGTCACGATGCCCAGCGTCTTCCAGTACGACCCGCCCACCAGAGCATCACGCACCGCCTGCCACTTGGGGTGCTCGTGGATGAGCTTGGTCACGCGACCGGACGCCGTCGGCCGCGCCACCGCGTAGCCGATGAGCGATCCCCCGACGAACCCGCACAGCGCCACGGGAAAGCCCATCGCCACGCCGAAGGCCCAGCCCCCCAGGATCGACTGCGCATAGGTCGGCAGCAGCGCAAGCCCCGCAAAGAGAGCGAACGCCGCCGCGTAGATCCACGGGCCCGCCGCCGGGTGCGCATCGAACCACTTGGCGATGGTGTCCATGTACACCAGGATCAGCGTCCCACCGATCGGCGGGCACGCCAGCGCAAACCCGGCCAGGATCGACGCCGGGCCGAGTCGCTTCACGATCGCCCCCGCGGTCTCCGCGGGAGCTTGGACTCGCGGTGACGGCTCAGAACCGGGCGGCGATGGCGTGGAAGGTTCGCTCACGCGCGAAAGGGTACCCGATGGGCCGCCCGTCTCAGCAGGCTTGCGCACACTGGGGCTTACTCCCCCCGCTGCTCGCGGATCAGCTCCGCGAACCGCTCTCGCTGCTCGGGCGTCAGCTCGCGGCGGATCTGGAGGAACAGCTTGGCCTTCTGCAGCCCCGTGGCCTTCTGCTTGCTCTCCTGCGCGAACTTGATCGAGATCTCGCGGATCTTGCCCTGCTGCTCGGGGGTGAGCTGCAACTCGGCGACGAGCCGCTCGATCTTCTCGGTGCCCTCACCAATCACACGCTCGTAGGCGCGTTTGATCTCCTGGCCCATCGTTTCAAGGCCCAGCCGCACCCTGGCCCCGCCGCCGCGGCCCTGGCCCTCCATGTCCCCGGGCTCCTGCATCACCGCCTGCCAGTACTCGCGTGTGATCGCGCGAAAGCGCTCGGCGTTCTCGGGTGTCAAGCCGCGAGCGATCTGCTCCTCGAACGTGCCATTGGCCGTGAGCGGCGCGAGCTTCTCGCGGAACTCGGCGTAGATGGCCTTGCGTTCGTCCTGGCTGCCCCCCTCGCGCGCCGTCTGGGCACGGACCAGCAGGTTGATGTTCTCGCGCACCAGTTTGTCGAGCATCGCCGACCGCTCGGCGAGCACCGCATCGGTCGCCGCTTTCTCCCGGGCGCTGAGCGTCAGCAGCCGCAGCGCCGCCTCCTCGGGCCGCTCTTCGAGCTTCTTGACCTTGCCCTCGAAGTCGCGCTCGACCAGCGACTTGTTCGCCGCGCCGTCCGCCCCCGCCGGGCTCACCTCGGGGCCGGCCAGGGGGTTGGCCACCTCGGCCGGCGCTGCAGGATCGATCGGCGCTGAACCCGGCACCGAATCCTGCGCCATCGCAAGGCCCGCGATCAGGCCGATCATCACTGGTGACCACACCCAGAGGCTGCGCATGTCATCGCTCCTTTGCTTGACCCGCGAGCCTCAGCGCGCCGGTCCTCCCAGTTGATCGCCGGATCGACACCGTTCTTGCACGAATCCGGATGAATGGATCCGGGCACCCGAACGCACACCTTCACGCATTCTCCATCAACGTCCGGGAAACTGCCAAGCTGGCAGATGCGAACATTCCCGGCGAGCACAGGAGGTCATCTCGTGGCGGGCACGCGCTCCAATCTCATCAGAACCACGTTTCCGCCCCTCGCGGCGCGGCACGGCGTTCGCCACATCATCCGCGTCGGCCCGGGCTTGCAGCCCAACGGCCTATAATCGTGCGCACAGCCGTGCGCGACGCCGGATTGGGGTGCGGAATCGCATTCGCCCCCCACCGGCGCAACATAGGGAGCGGCAGGCCCTCGTTCCTGCCGATGAACTCGGGAACACAACCCCCCGAGGGAGGCCCTCGATGTTCGAACGCTTCACCGATCGCGCCCGCAAAGTCATGGCCCTCGCCAACCAGGAAGCCCAGCGCTTCAACCACGAGTACATCGGGACCGAGCACATCCTGCTCGGCCTCGTCAAGGAGGGGTCGGGCGTCGGCGCCAACGTCCTCAAAAACCTCGATGTCGACCTGCGAAAGGTCCGCCTCGAGGTCGAGAAGCTCGTCCACTCCGGCCCGGACATGGTCACCATGGGCAAGCTGCCCCAGACCCCCCGGGCCAAGAAGGTCATCGAGTACGCCATCGAAGAGGCCCGCAACCTCAACCACAACTACGTGGGCACCGAGCACCTGCTCCTGGGGCTCCTCCGCGAGCACGACGGCGTCGCCGCGCAGGTCCTCATGAACCTGGGGCTCAAGCTCGAGCAGGTCCGCGAGGAGGTCCTCAACCTCCTGGGCGCGGGCGTCGACAAGGACGAGCCCGAGAACTACTCGAACCCCGAGAAGACCAAGGAATCCAGCGGAGGCAACGCCGGCAGCGGCGCCAAGCAGGGCAACTCCAAGTCCAAGACCCCCGCTCTTGATTCCTTCGGCCGCGACCTCACCGCTCTGGCCCAGGAAGGCCAGCTCGACCCCGTCATCGGCCGCGAGCGCGAGATCGAGCGCGTCGTGCAGGTCCTGTGCCGCCGCACCAAGAACAACCCCGTCCTCCTGGGCGAGGCGGGCGTCGGCAAGACCGCCATCGTCGAGGGGCTGGCCCAGCGCATCATCAATCAGGAGGTCCCCGACCTGCTCCACGACCGCCGCGTCGTGGTGCTGGACCTCGCCATGATGGTCGCGGGCACTAAGTACCGCGGCCAGTTCGAGGAGCGCATCAAGGCCGTCATGAACGAGGTCCGCCGCGCCCAGAACCTGATCCTCTTCATCGATGAGCTTCACACGCTGGTCGGCGCGGGCGGCGCGGAGGGGGCGATCGACGCCTCCAACGTCCTCAAGCCCGCCCTGGCCCGCGGAGAGATCCAGTGCATCGGCGCCACCACCTTCGATGAGTACCGCAAGTACATCGAGAAGGACGCAGCCCTGGCCCGCCGCTTCCAGGCCATCACCGTCGATCCGCCCACCAACGAGCAGACGGTGCTGATCCTCAAGGGTCTGCGCGACCGCTACGAGCAGCACCACCGCGTCCAGTACACCGAGGAGGCCATCAAGGCCGCCGTCGAGCTGTCGGCTCGCTACATCACGGGCCGGGTCCAGCCCGACAAGTCGATCGATGTCATCGACGAGGCCGGCGCCCGCGTTCGCCTCAAGACCATGACCAAGCCCCCGGACCTCGCCGAACTCGAGGGCCAGATCGAGACCCTGGGCGCTCAGAAGGACGAGGCCGTCAAGGCCGCCGACTACGAGAAGGCCGCCGAGCTCCGCGACAAGGTCGAGAAGCTCCGCCGCCAGAAGGACAAGACGCTCCAGGAATGGCGCGAGAAGGCCAAAGAGGCGGGCGGCATCGTCGATGAGAACGTCATCGCCGAGGTCGTCAGCAAGATCACCGGCGTGCCCCTCACCCGCCTCGAAAAGGAAGAGGCGCACCGCCTGCTCCAGCTCGAGGCCGAGCTGCACAAGAAGGTCGTCGCCCAGGACGAGGCCATCAAGTCCATCTCCAAGGCCATCCGCCGCGCCCGCGCCGGGCTCAAGGACCCCAAGCGGCCCATGGGGTCGTTCATCTTCATCGGCCCGTCGGGCGTGGGCAAGACCCTGCTCGCCAAGGCCCTGGCGGAGTTCATGTTCGGCGATGAGGATGCCCTCATCATGCTCGACATGTCCGACTACATGGAGAAGCACAACGTCTCCCGCCTCGTCGGCGCGCCCCCCGGCTACGTCGGCTACGAGGAGGGCGGCCAGCTCACCGAGCGCATCCGCCGGCGTCCCTACGCTGTCGTCCTGCTCGACGAGATCGAGAAGGCCCACCCCGATGTCTTCAACATGCTCCTCCAGATCATGGAGGAAGGCCGCCTCATCGACTCCTTCGGGCGGTCGGTCGACTTCCGCAACACCATCCTCATCATGACCTCGAACATCGGCGCCGACCTCATCAAGGGCGGCGGCGGGTTCGGCTTCACCAAGCGCGATACCGACTCCTCCTTCGATCAGATGAAGGCCACCCTCATGAAGGAGATCGAGCGCTTCTTCCGCCCCGAGTTCATCAACCGCCTCGACGATGTCATCGCCTTCAAGCCCCTCACCCGCGACAACCTCATCTCCATCGTCGATTACGAGACCGACAAGGTCCGCAAGCGCCTCACCGAGCAGGGCTGGACCCTCACCCTCGACCAGTCCGCCAAGGACTTCCTCATCGATAAGGGCTTCAACCCCGACTACGGCGCCCGCCCGCTCCGCCGGGCCATCAGCCAGTACGTCGAGGATCCCCTCTCCGAAGCCCTCCTCAGCGGCGAGTTCCAGGGCAAGTCGATCATCACCGTCACCAAGGCCTCGGTCCCCTCGACCGAGCCGGGCGGCGAGCCCGAGGATCGCCTGATCTTCAAGAGCGAAGATGCTCCGCCCCCCGAACCCGCCAAGCCGGTCGGTGCGGGTGCGGAAAGCACCTGAGTCCAACCGCCTGATTCCCCCGCATCCATCCCCGCGACCCGCCCCTCGGCGGGTCGCTTTGCTTTTCCACGGCCCAGAACAGCCACTTACCCAGCCCGAACAGGGTCGGAATGAACACTAACTTCACCAATGACACCACACGCATCGCACAATCGGTTGACATGACCCTGTCTTGGGGTAGGTTGAGTGGTCAGGAGTGGATGCACGTCGCGGGGCTATCGTTAAGCCGCTCGGCGCTGCTGCTTTCAGCAAACCACTGAAAGCACCAACTGTTCGTCTTTCGTTTGGGTCAATGCCCGATGAAAGCCGAGCCGAGCGGGTCCCGGGCCGTGCCGCCACTCCACACTTTGAGGAGGAACACGTCATGCAGATTCGTCGTTTTGTTGCCGCCGCCGTCGTCGCCGCTCTCGCGGGCACCGCTTCGGCCGATTTCACCTTCCCGCTCTTCAACCTGGTTGTCGGTAACCCGATCACCAGCGTTGACCTGAACGGCGCTTCCGTTCCCGCGGGCGTCTATCAGTCGTACGAGGTCGCCTTCGATTGGGGCGGCAGCGTTGGCGATGCCTGGTCCGATGAAGCCATCTGGGCCTTCGTCAACGAGCCCTTCCCCGGCAGCCCCGGCTCGGTGTTCCACGCCGACCCCGGCATCTCGGGCGACTCCGCCGGCAACAGCAACCCGGTCCGTCTCACCTGGTCGGGCCTGCTCGATGCGCCCTACAACGGCGGCGATGCGCTTCACTTCTGGCAGCGTCAGACCTTCGCGGCCTCCGGTGCAACTTGGTCGAACATCTCGATCACCCTGCGCAACGCCGGCGCGTCCGCTCCCGCCGCCATCGACCTCGGCAACATCAACGCGGGCATGACCATGACCAACGGCAGCCTCAACGGCACCGGCCAGGTCATCTGGTACAAGTTCACCGTTGGCGATGTCGTCGGCCCCGCTGACTTCCTCACCATCGACACCTTTGGCTCCACCCTCACGGGCGGCTCCTTCGGCAATGGCAACGACACCGAGATCGGCCTGTACTCCTCGTCCGGCGCTCTGCTCGCCACCAACGACGATGCCGACTTCGGCGCTGGCAACCTGCTCTCCTACCTCGGCTTCGGCGGCGCTCCCGACACCTTCGGTGACCTCGGCGCCGGCACCTACTACATCGCTCTGGGTGGCTTCAACACCGACTTCGGCGCTGCCTTCAACGTGACCTCGACCTCCCCGGTCAACGGCAACTACAAGCTCACCATCAACACCAACGTCCCGACCCCCGGCGCCTTCGCCCTCGCTTCGATCGCCGGCATCGCCGCCGCTCGTCGCCGCCGTCAGGCCTGATACGTTCTGATCAAACATCTCGAACACTCCGCCGGCGGCCCGACCAACACGGGCCGCCGGTCTTCTTTTCCGCTCATCCGATCGACCGGGCCGACGCCCCGCTCAGGCGGTACCATCTATCCATGCTCACCCGCGCCGCAACGATCGCCCTGTTGGCCCTGACCTGCGCCGGCTGCCAGTCCATCGACAACGACCGGCTGACCATCGGCGACCATGTGCCTCCCACGTTCCTCCCCGCCGATCAGCGGGCCGCCGAGCGCCTCACGCCCGCCACCGGCCCGTCGCTGACAGGCGTCGATCGTGGCAACTGGAGCTCGGGCCAGATCGTGGTCGCGACCGATGGTGTGCAGCACCACCCGCGCTGGACCGCCGCCCGCCCCGCGTACACCAAGACTCCGCGCACTGCGGGCCTGCACCCGACCACCGAGACCGCGCTGACCATCGATCGCGCGAACGGTGCCGAGGTCGCCGAGGCCACCGCCGCCCCGTTCCACGCCGCGACCGATGTGATCATGCTCATCCCCCGGATGTTCAGCCACGGCCCCGGCGCGGTCCGCGTGAGCCCCGCCGAGGCGTACGAGCGCGCCGGCGCTGCGGATCGCGTCGCCGCTCCGATGCTCGAGCCGGCCCCCGCCCAATGACCGACCTGCCCTTTGAAGTCACCCCGCGGCAGGCCCGCGAGATGCTCTCACGAGCGTCCGAGCCCCCGCTCCTGCTGGATTGCCGCCGCCCCGACGAGCACGCCGCCGCCCGCATCGCGGGTGCGCTGCTGGTGCCCATGGACCAGATCGCGCAGCGATTGGGCGAACTCGACGAGCACGCCGAACGCGATGTGATCGTTCACTGCCACCACGGCGTCCGGTCGCTGCAGGTGGTCGCGTTCCTGCGGAAGCACGGCTTCGAACGGGCGGTCTCCATGGCGGGCGGCATCGACCGCTGGTCGCTGGAGATCGATCAGGCCGTCCCGCGGTACTGAGCCCGGCGTTACTTGCTGCTGGCCCGCACGCCGCGGGCCAGCAGCAGCCGCAGCGAGTTGGCAACCACCGCCAGCGTGCCTCCCTCGTGCGCCACCACGCCCACCGCCATCGGCACCGTCAGCCCCGTCCGGCTGCCCACGAGCGTGACGATCGCCATGATCACGATGACGCTCATCGCCATCGCCAGGTTGAAGCGCAGGATCCCGCGAGCCCGCCGCGCCAGGCCGATCGCCCAGGGGACGCACGCCAGGTCATCGTTCAGCAGCACGATGTCCGCCGATTCGAGGGCCGCATCCGATCCGATCGATCCGATCGCGACCGAGACATCGGCCATCGCCATCGCCGGGGCATCGTTCACCCCATCGCCGATGAACGCCACCGCGCCGCGCCCGCGCGAACGCGCCCGCACCTCTTCCTTCAACTGGCCGACCAGCCGCAGCTTGTCCTCGGGCAGCAGGTCGGCGTAGCACTCATCGATCCCGACCTGCCGGGCGATGTGCTCGGCGGCCTGCTGGTTGTCCCCCGTGAGCATCCGCACCGGGCGGATGCCCATCTCGTGCAGCTCGCTCGCCATGCGGTCGGCACCGGGCCGAAGGCTGTCGCTGATGACCAGGACCGCCGCGGCCCCGTGCCCGCCCCCGGCGGCGACCACCGCCGTCATCTGCCCGCGCGATTGGGCCTCCGCCACGATCTCGCCGGCGCGGGCTCGCAGGCACATCGGGACGGTGTCGAGCACGAACTCGAGCGAACCCACCGCCACGGGGTCGCTCTCGAACACCCCGGTGACGCCCGATCCCGCGATGTGGCGCATGTCGGCGATGCGTTCGGGCGCCACGCCGCGCGATGAGGCCCCGCCGCGAACCGCAGAGGCGATCGGGTGCGTGCTGTCGATCTCAAGGCCCGCCGCAACCCCGAGCAGCCGCTTCGGATCGCTCCAGCCGATGGTCTGGACATCGACGAGCGACGGGCGGCCGAAGGTCAGCGTCCCGGTCTTGTCAAAGCACACCGCGCCGACGTGGGCGAGCCGCTCCATCGCCTGCCCGCCCTTGAACAGCACCCCCTGACGCGCCCCGCGGCCGATCGCCGAGAGCGTGGCCGTCGGCGTGGCGATGATCAGGGCGCACGGGCTGAGAACGATCAGGAAGGTGATCGCCG